>QHTB01000130.1 GCA_003220615.1 Candidatus Rokuibacteriota bacterium | reverse complement strand
CGTGCTCGAGGAAATGCTCCGCCAGGAGTCACCGGTGCCCGGCGAGTGGGGCGTGATGATCGGCCTCGGCCCGGGCTTCGCGGCCGAGGGCGCGCTGTTGAGCTGGTAACAGCCCGACATGAAGCGAGCCGAGCACGTGCTCGAGCATCTCGACGCGCCGGTGCCGCGTGCCGATCGCGAGGCGTCGCTGGCCGACGTCCACCGCCTCAACACGTGGTTCGGCGGCTACGGGCTCACGCTGCGCGCGATTGGCCGCGTCCTTCGCGGGCGCCGAGCCTCGGAAGCGCTCGTCGTCCTGGACGTCGGCGGCGGCCACGGCCACTTCGCTGGCCGGCTGCAGGCCTGGGCGCGCCGTCGGGGCCTGCAGGTGCGGGTGATCGTCGTCGATCGTGAGGCGTCGAGCGTCGGCGGCGGCACGCTGGTCGTCCGAGCTGACGCCACAGCGCTGCCGCTGCGCGACGGAGCGGCCGACGTGGTGACGACGGCGCTGACGCTCCACCACCTCGAGCCCGACGCCGCCGTGCGCTGTCTGGCCGAGATGCGAGCCGTCGCGCGGAACGCGGTCATCGTGAACGACCTGTGGCGCACGCGCCTGACCCTCGTCCTCGTCTGGATCGCGACGCGGCTGTTCGCTCGTCATCCCTTCGCGTGGGACGACGGCCCGCTGTCGGTGCGGCGGTCCTATTCGCCCACCGAGCTGCGGGAGCTCGCCGAGAAGGCCGGGATCACCAACCTCGTGGTGCGGCGCTACCCGTGGCTCGGGCGCGTCATCGCGGTGAGCGCGTGAGCTTCGACGTCATCGTCGTCGGCGCCGGCCCCGCCGGCGCGGCCACCGCGATCCTGCTCGCCGAGCGCGGCCTCCGCATCCTCGTCCTCGATCGGGCGCGGTTTCCGCGGCCGAAGATCTGTGGCGAGTACCTGAGCCCGGAGACGCTCCGCGTCCTCGATCGGCTCGGCGTGCTGAAAGCGGTGGACCACGCGGGAGCGACGCCGCTCGCCGGCATGCGGATCACCGCCCCCGACGGCACGGCGGTGACCGGCACCTATCGCGCCATCGGAGCCTGGCGGCCGTATCGGGACCACGCGCTCGCCCTTGGCCGCGAGGTCCTCGACGCCATCCTGGTCGATCGCGTGCGCGCCCTCGGCGTGGAGCTTCGCGAGCGCACGCGCGTGACCGACGTCCTGGTGGACGACGGGCACGTGGTCGGCGTCGAGGCGATGGACGCCGACACGCGCGTCCACGTCTTTCGCGCGCCCCTCGTCGTCGCCGCCGACGGCCGCGCATCGGTCGTCGCGCGGCGCCTGGGGCTGCTCCGCGAGCATCGCCTCCAGCGGATGGCGCTGGTCACGTACGTCCGCGGCGTGAGCGAGTGCGGCGAGGTGGGCGAGATCTTCATCGACCCGCCCGACTACGCGATCCTCAACCCGATCGCCCCCGATCGGATCAACATGAGCGTCGTCGTCCCGCTCGCCGACGCGGCGGCGTGGAGTCATCGGCTCGAGGACTTCTTCACGGCGCGCGTGGGCCAGCTGGCGCACCTGGCCCGCCGGGTGGCCGGCGCCGAGCGCACCGCGCCGGTGCAGGCGATGGGGCCGCTCGCCTACGACGTGGCCGCGCCCACCGTCGGCGGGCTCCTGCTCGTCGGCGACGCCGCCGGGTTCTACGACCCGCTCACGGGCGAGGGCGTGTTCAGCGCCCTGCGCGGCGCCGAGCTGGCGTCGGACGTGGCGGCGGCCGCGCTTCAGGCCGGCGACTGCTCGGCCAAACGACTTGGCTCCTATCAGCGAGCTCGCCGTCGGGTCTTCGCGGCCAAGGCTCGCTTCACGCACGCTCTGCAGTTCGTCGTGGCCCGCCGGAGACTGGCGAACCTCACGGCCCGCGTGCTGGTCAGGCGCCCGGGTCTGCTCGATCTCCTCCTCGGCGTCGTCGGCGACTACGTGCCGCCCGGCCGGCTGCTTCATCCGGCGCGCCGGCGTTAGCCCTTCGCGCCCGCGTCGCGCTGCTCTACTCTAGGGCGCATGGCCACGCGATCCGACAGCCTGCCCCGGCGCTTCGCCCGCATCTACACGGCCGCGATCACCGACGTGATGGACGAGATGGGCCTGCAGCGCCAGACGTTGCCCGCCGCCATCCAGCCGCTCCTTCCCGACATGCGTGCCGCCGGGTACGCCTTCACGGCGCGGGGACGAGCCCGGAAGAGCGGCCCCCGCGAGCGCGACGCGACGCTGCGCCAGTTCCTCGGGATGCTGGGCGCGGTGCCGGCCGACTCCGTGCTGGTGCTGGCGGCCAACGACAATGTGGCCGCGCACTTCGGGGAGCTCTCGGCGGAGTGGCTGCGCTCGCGCCGTGTGCGGGGCGCCGTCATCGACGGCGCGACGCGCGACGCCGCCTACATCAGCCGGATCCGGTTTCCCACGTTCGTGCGCTACCGGACGCCGCAGGATTCGGTGCCGCGCTGGCGCGTGAGCGACTGGGGGCAGCCGCTGACGATCGGCGGCGTGCGCATCGCGCTGGGCGACGTGGTCGTCGCCGACCTCGACGGCGTCGTGGTCGTTCCGCGCCGGGCCGCGTCCGAGGTGCTGGCCCGCTGCGAGAAGCTGGTCGGCACGGAGAACAAGGTGCGGACGGCGGTCAAGCGCGGCATGCTGCCGCTGGCCGCCTACGAGAAGTTCGGAAGTTTCTAAGAACATGGGGGCCCCGAGATGGCCTCCAAGCCCCCAGCATGGGAGCCCCCGGCAAAGCCGTGGCGCCGCTCGATTCCGCGGCGTTCTAGCGGTTTCTGGCGGCGCGGTCGTCGGCCGAGGGCTCGAGGCTGGTCACGTCGATTCCGGCCGCTCTGAGCGGCCCGCTGACGCGATCGCGGATCCACTTCGGGTCCCACCACTCGATCGGCGTGACCGACACGCCGTGGACCAGCACCTCGTAGTGCAGGTGATCGCCGAGCGCGAGCCCGGTCGCACCGCTGCGTCCGAGCTCCTGGCCCTTGGCCACGCTGTCCCCGAGCTTGACCGCGATCGACGAGAGATGTCCGTAGAGCGTCTGCAGCCCGAGGCCGTGGTCGACGATCACGGTGTTGCCGTAGATGGTCAGCGGTCCCGCGTAGACCACCACGCCCTTGTTGGCGGAAGGGATGAGGGCCTGCTTGGTGGATGCGAGATCGAAGCCGACGTGCACCTGCGTGTCGATCTCGCGGCCTTGATAGCGGTACGTGCGCGCTTCGGCAAAATTCGAGAAGACCTTGGTGTTGCGGGGCTGGACGAACGCGCCTTCCCACAGCGGCTTGTCGGCCGTCTTCAGCGCCACCCGCCGCTTCTCCTCCTCGGCGAACTTCCGCTGATCGCGATTGATCACGAGGAAGCCTTCGACCAGCGGCTGGTTGGGCGGCCGCTGCGGGAGCAGCTCCGGGACCTTGGCGTTGAGGAAGGCGTCGCTGACCTCGATCGTGTCGCGGCGGAAGCGACGCGGCAGCATCTCGGCCGGGATCCCTCGCGTGACGGCGTTCCCCGCCTCGTCGGCCGCCGTCACCGAGAGCGAGGTCCCGCTCGGGATATCGTAGGGCAGCGCGAAGAAGCCGACGCGCGTGCCCTGAGGGCCCATCGGAAAGGTCGGGAAGCTGAGCGACCCGACCTTGGCGTCGGCGCGCACCGCATCACCGGCTCGGACGACCACCAGGCCGGCTCCGCCCGGCAGGATGTACGGCGTCGCCGCCGCGACCTCGAGCGGTGGCGGCGTCAGGTCGATCGTCGTCGGGAACGTGACGGCCGCGCGCTCCTGCCCACGCCACGGACGCCAGAAGTCGTCGCGGGCCCACACCTCGACCGTGGCGGCGCCCTCTCGAAATCCCGCCGCCGTCGGCTCGAACGTCAGCGGCAGCTCGACGCGGGGCATCGCAGCGCCGTCGTAGCGCGTGATCACGATCGTCTTGCCGCCCTGAGCCACGCGGACGCTGGCGGTGGCGACGCGACCGCGAGTTGCTTCGACGACCACGGTGAGCGGCGTCTTCTGACCGACGAAGCGTGGCACGCTCGCGGTGACGCGAGCGCCGGGTACGGTCTGTCGCCAGATGAGATAGGACACGGAGGCGAGTAGCGCGACCACCACGACCAGAACCAGCAGCACCCAGAGCTTCGTGCGGGACCGCCGAGGCACGACCAGCATCTTAACACGCGAACGTTGCGGCTCATGCGAACGTTGCGACGCCGCCCCTGATCGAGCCATGATCGGGTCGTGCCAATGGCCCACCGACTCCTGGCGCCCGCGCTGCTGTGCTCGATGACGCTGGCGTTGGTGACACCGGCGGCCGCGCAGTTCGGGCATCGCCGGGGTCGGCCCGGGCCGTCGCCGGCGACGCCGACAACGCCTGCAGCTCCCACGGAGACAACGCCGGCGCCCGGGAGCGCGGGCCCGGGAGATCGGCGCTACGGATTCACGTTCTTCGATGCTCGCGCCGCCGTCGAGCGCGGCGAAGCTCGACCGGCGCTCGCGTTCTACGAGAGCGCCGCGGCGGATGCCGAACAGCGGGGCGCACGCGCCGAGGCCGGCGGCGCCTACGCCTGCGCGGCGTTCGTGGCGGTTCGCCTCCACCAGCTCCAGAAGGCCATCACGTCGGCGCAGAAGGCCCTCGATCTGTTGCGGAACGAGCCGACCGTCACCAACGACCAGATGGGCATGATGGTGTCGGTCTACAGCGTGCTGGGCAATGCGTATCGCAACGCCGGCGATCGCGCCCAGGCGCGGAAGTGGTACGAGGAGGGCCTGGCCTACGCGCGAGCCGCCGTCAACCCGCACCGCCGGGGCGCCGCGATGTGGGTGGCGGGGATGCTCAGGCGCTCGCGCAGATCGACTTCCAGGAGCACGCGTATGCCGACGCGCGAGATCACGTTCGAGAGGCGGTGACGCTGGCCGAGCATTTCCTCGGCACCGCGCCGGGTCGAGCCGCCCCTGCGGCCATCGACAACGGGCGTCGACAAGCGGCCCAGGGACTGACCCTGCTGGCCAAGGCCGAGCTGGGCCTCGACGACAAGGATGCGGCCGACGCCGCGCTCAAGCGCGCGGCCCAGTATTCCCGTCTCGTCGGACTCGTGGAGGTCGATCTCGAGATTCGAACCACCGCCGGGCAGCTTGCGCTCGCCCGCAACGATCCGAGCGCCGCGCTGGCCGAGATCCAGCGCGCGCTGCCCGAGGCCGAGCGCATTGGTCGAACCGGCAACCTGGTTCAGCTCTATCAGCTCCAGGCACGTAGCTTCGCCGGATTGCGGCGGCCGGCCGATGCGCTCACGTCGATCCGCCGCTCCATGGACCTCGTCGAGGAGATCCGCAGCACGCTCCAGGAATCGTCGCTGCGCAGCGGGTACATCGAGGACAAGCAGGGCATCTATCAGTTCGCCGTCAGGATGGCGCTGCGCACGCAGAACGCCGCCGACGCCTTCGCCTTCGCCGAGCGCGCCCGGGCCCGAGCCTTCCTCGACCTCCTCGGCAACTCGACGACGTTGTCCAAGGGCCGCACCCGGGCCCTCGTGCAGGAAGAAGTGCAGCTTCGCGCGCGACTGGCCGAGGCCCAGGCGCTGGCCTCCGACAGCGAGAGCGAGACGGGTGAGGCGCGCCAGGCCAAGGAGGCCGTCGAGGCGGCCGACCGTGACTACCGGGCGTTCCTCGAGCGCGTGCGCAAGGAGAACGTCGAGCAGGCCTCGCTCATGACCGTGGAGCCGGTCACCCTGACCGAGATCCAGGGACTCCTGCCCGAGGGCACGACGCTCGTCGAATACCTGGTCGGCAACGCCGACGTCGTGATCTGGATCATCGAGCGTCACCGCGCCAAGGCGCTGACCGTGCGAGGCGCCCGGGCCGACCTCGTCGCCAGTGTGCGCACGCTACGGGCCGCCATCGCCGATCAGGCGCCGCTGGCCGAGATCGAGCGCCAGGCGGCGAAACTCTACGACGGCCTGCTGGCGCCGGCCCGCGCCGAGATCCAGGGCACTCGGCTCCTCATCGTGCCTCACGACGTGCTGCACTACCTTCCGTTCGCGGCGCTCCGGAGTCCGGCTGGCCGGTGGTTGATCGAGGACTACGCGCTCGCCACGCTCCCGAGCGCGAGCGTCCTGAAGTTCCTCGCCGCCAAGGATGCGTCGAACGCGCATCCCCTCGCTCTCGGTAATCCCGACGTCGGCCCCGCGCTCAACCTGCGCTACGCCGAGCGCGAGGCCCGCGTCGTGGGCGAAACGTATCCCGGTGCCACGGTGCTGGTTCGCGACGCGGCGAGCGAGGCCCGGGTGAAGGCGCTGGCCGGCAGCGCCGGGATGTTGCACTTCGCCACGCACGCCGAGCTCAACGAGAGCGAGCCGATGTCCTCCGCGCTGCTGCTCACCCCGGGCGACGGCGAGGACGGGCGGCTCGAGGTGCGGGAGCTGTTTGGCCTCGATCTCCACGCTCGGCTCGTCGTGCTCTCGGCCTGCGAGACCGGCCTCGGCAAGCTCTCGCGCGGTGACGACCTCGTCGGCCTCCAGCGCGCCTTCCTCTACGCGGGCACACCCGCGGTGGTCACCACGCTGTGGAAGGTCGACGACCGCGCGAGCTTCGTACTCATGCGTGAGTTCTACGTACGGCTGAAGACGACGGCGCCCGGCGAGGCGCTGAGCCTGGCGCAGCGCGAGACGCTGCGGCAGTTCCCGCATCCGTTCGCCTGGGCCGGGTACGGCCTGACCGGCGCTCCGTGGTAGATCTGCGAGCCGGCCTGCGGCGCGTCGACACGCCGCTGGCCCGTTCGCTCCTGCTCGGTGTCGCGGTCAGCATCGCGGTCACCGTGGTGTCGCGCTTCGGTGGGCTGGCGGGGTGGGAGACGCGAGCCATCGACGCCTTCCTGTTCTTCCGTGATCGCGTTCCGACGCCCGAGATCGTCCTGGTGAACATCGACGACGCCGCGTTCCAGGAGATGGGCGAGCGCCAGCCGTTGCCCCGGCCCTATCTCGCGCAGCTCGCCGAGTTCCTGCTCGAGAGCGGCGCGCGTGTCGTCGGCTTCGACGTCCAGCTCAAGAAAGCGACGACGCCGCGGGAAGACGGCGCCCTCGTCGCGGTGACCCGACGCTGGGACGGCCGGAGCGGACGACTGGTGTTCACCACCGTGGCCAACCCGATCGAGGACGTGCGGCCGGCGCGCTACGCGCCGACGCCGGCGTACTCGCCCGATCTGCGCGCGATCTTCGGCTTCGCCAACGCCCCGCTCAGCCCCGACGGCCTGGTCCGCGTCGCGCGGCCGGTGTTGCCGGCGGCCGGCGACCAGTACCTCCCGTCGTTCGCTCTCGCCGTGCTGGCCGGTTACGAGGGCTACTCGCCGGAAGCGCTGGCCGCGGCGCTGACCGGCGGGACCTCGCGCGAGGTCGTGCTGCCCGTGGGGGATCCGAAGCGCGGCATCAACCGGCACGATGCGATTTCAGTCGGATCGCTGCGCGACACGGTGTGGCGGATCGACTACGTCGGCCAGCCGGGCGCCTTCGCCGCGTTCCCGGCGGGCGCCCTCATGGCGGTGGCGCGTAGCGGCGTGCGTCCCGAGGGCGACAATCCGTTCCGAGGCAAGATCGTGCTGGTGGGCGCCACCTTCGGCGAGAGCCGCGATTTCTACGGCACGCCGATGGGCCTGATGAGCGGCGTGGAGATCCAGGCGAACATCGTCCACACGCTGCTCTCACGCCGGGCGCTGCTCCCGCCGCCGTGGGCGCTCAACATGGCGCTGCTCCTGACCGCCTGCCTCTGGATCTCGCTGCTCTCCGTGCGGATGCGCCAGGTCTGGGTCATCGTGCTGAGCCTGGGCCTCGTCGTCGTCTTCGTGGCGCTGAGCTACGAGGCGTACAGCCGGGGCTACTGGCTGGACTTCATCGCGCCGTTGGCCGTGATGAAGTTCTACCGGCAGGGCTCGAGCACCCTGGCCCGGCGTCGGCTCAACGCCGAGTTCGGGCAGTACGTGAGCAAGGAAGTCCTCGCGCGCGTCTTGCGCGAGGGGACACGGCTGGGCGGCGAGGTGCGGACAGTCTCGGTGCTGATGTCGGACGTCCGTGGATTCACCACGCTCTCCGAGCGGCTGCCTCCGGCCCGGATCTCCGAGATCATGAACGAGTACTTCACGGCGATGGTCGAGGTGATCATGCGCCACCACGGCCTCGTCAACGACTTCATCGGCGACGGAATCCTCGCGGTCTACGGCGCGCCGGTGGACGACGCGGAGCACGCCTGGCACGCGGTCGAGACGGCGCTCGACATGCAGCGGGCGCTCGCCGAGCTGAACCGGGTGTGGGCGGCACGGGGCGCGCCCACGCTGGCCATGGGCGTGGCGATCAACACCGGCGAGGTGTTTGCCGGTACCATGGGGTCGCCGAAGAAGAAGAAGTACTCAGTGCTCGGCGACACCGTGAACACGGTGGCGCGGATCGAGGCGATGAACCGCGAGCTGGGCACGGAGATCCTCGTCTCGAGCGCGACGCTGGCGGCGGTGAAGGGCCGCGTGCGTGTCCGCGAGCGGGGCGCCGTGAACGTGAAGGGCAAGGCCGAGCCGGTCGAGCTCTTCGAGTTGCTGGACACCGGAGAGCCAGGAGGTTCGTGATGGCCCGTGTCGTCGCCGTGCTGGTCCTCGTCCTCGCCGCCGGAGTCGCGGCGGCGCAGTCCACCGAGACCGTCGGCATGATCACCGAGATCAAGACCGGCCACGGCCGCGTCGAGCTCCGAAGCGGCAGTGACTGGCGTCGGGCCGGGCCGCTCCAGGCGCTGCGGGCCGGCGATGCCCTGCGCGTCACGGACGACGCCGTGGCCGTCGTGATGCTGAGCGGTGGGGGCACGGTGAAGGTCCAGGCGGCGAACTCGCCGTACACGGTGGCCGCGCGAGCCGACGACACGCGCACGCAGAAGGCGCGCACGCTCGTGCAGGCGGGCCTGGGCTTCATGGCCGCCGGTCAACGCGAGGCGCCGACCGCCGTTCTGAGCACCCGCAGCGCGGCCAAGCCGCCGGTCGTCATCGCGCCGCGCAACACGAGCCTGCTCCCGGGGCCAATCGCGCTCGAGTGGGCTGGGAGCCGCTTCGCGCGATACACGGTGCGCATCGTGGGGCCGTCGGGGCCTGTCTTCGAGCGCCGCGGCGTCGCCGGCGGGCGGCTCGACTATCCGCCGGACGCGACGGCGCTGGCGCCGGGCACGCGCTACACCATCCAGGTGACCAGCGGTGAGCAGACACACCAGGAGGCGTGGTTCGAGATCCTCGATGCCGAGCGGGCCCGCACGATCGCCGACGATCTGGCCGCGCTCACCCAGAGCTTCGGCAGCGGCACGTCGCGGAACTCGGTCGCGGTGGTGCGGGCAGGCATGCTCGCCAGCAACGGCTTGCTCAACGACGCTCGCCGGGTGGTGCTGGACGCGCTGGCCAGCGATCCCGACGAGCCGGCGCTGCACCAGGCCCTGGGGAGCCTCTACCAGAAGAGCGGCCTCGGCGAGATGGCTGCCGAGTCCTTCGACGAGGCGCAGTTCCTGCTTACCCGCAACGCAAAGTAGCCGCGCTGCCGTGGGGGGTTTCCTTGACACCCCCCGAGCGCCTCGATAGATTGGCCCGGTGTCGAGCGCTGTCTGGCTGATTCCCGCATTTCCGCTGGCCGGCGCCCTCCTCAACATCCTCTTCGGCCGCATCACCGGACGTCGCGCGCACTGGATCGCCGTGCCCGCGCTCGCCGGCTCGTTCGTCGCCTCGTGGATGGTCTTCTCGCAGGTGTCGGGCGGGCGGCCGCTGACGGCGCAGCTCGCGCCCTGGATCGTCGCCGGCGAGTTCGATACGTGGATCACCGCCCACGTCGATCAGCTCACCGGCGTCATGCTCCTCGTCGTCACCGGCGTCGGCTTCCTGATCCACCTCTACTCGGTCGGGTACATGCACGGCGACCCGGGGTACGCGCGCTTCTTCGCCTATCTCAACCTGTTCGTCTTCTCGATGACGATGCTGGTGCTCGCCGGCAACTTCCTCCTCCTCTACGTCTTCTGGGAGGCGGTCGGTCTCTGCTCGTATCTCCTGATTGGCTTCTGGTATACGCGCCCGGCCGCGGCCGAGGCGGGCAAGAAGGCGTTCATCGTCAATCGCGTGGGCGACTTCGGCTTCGGCCTCGGCGTCCTCTGGCTGTGGACGGCGCTCGGCACGCTCGACTACACGGACGTCTTCGCCAAGACGGGCGACCTGGCGCCGGGCGTGGCCACCGGTATCGCGCTCCTGCTCTTCATGGGCGCGTGCGGGAAATCGGCGCAGCTTCCGCTGCACGTCTGGCTCCCGGACGCGATGGAAGGACCGACCCCGGTGTCCGCGCTCATCCACGCGGCCACGATGGTGACGGCCGGCGTCTACATGGTCGCCCGGAGCCACACGCTGTTCGAGCGTTCGGGCGTGGCGCTCGAGGTCGTGGCCATCGTGGGCACCGTCACCGCCGTCTTCGCCGCGTCGATCGGGCTCGTTCAGACCGACATCAAGCGCGTGCTCGCCTATTCGACCATCAGCCAGCTCGGCTACATGTTCGCCGCGGTCGGCCTCGGCGCGTACGCGGCCGGGATCTTTCATCTGGTGACCCACGCCTTCTTCAAGGCGCTGCTCTTCCTGGGCGCCGGCAGCGTGATCCACGGCATGGGTGGCGAGCAGGACCTGAGAAAGATGGGCGGGCTGGCGCCGAAGATGGTCACGACGACGATCACCATGACGATCGGCGCCGTCGGCCTCGCCGGATTGCCGCCGTTCGCGGGCTTCTTCTCGAAGGACGAGATCCTCCACGCGGCGTACGCGAGCCATCACCGCCTGCTGTGGGCGTTCCTCCTCCTCGGCGCGTTCATGACCGCGTTCTACTCGTTCCGGCTGATCTTCCTGACGTTCTTCGGCGGCCCCCGGATGTCGCGCGAGGTCGCCCACCACGTCCACGAATCGCCGTGGGTGATGACGTTGCCGCTCGTGGTGCTGGCCGTGCTGACGTTCCTCGCCGGCTGGGCCGTGGGCATGCCGTCGGAGGCGGGCACGCGCTTCGCGCGGTTCCTCACCCCGGTCTTCCCGCCGGCCGCCCACGAGTGGAGCGGCGCGGTCACGCTCATGCTCGCCGTGCTGAGCACGATCGCGGCCAGCGCGGGCATCGTGCTCGCCTGGTTCCGGTACGCCGCGGCGCCGGTCAAGGCCGCGACGATCGGGCAACCGCGGACGCCGTTCCACAAGCTGCTGCTGAACGCGTACTACGTCGACCTCATCTACGACCGGCTGATCGTGCGGCCGCTCTACGTCCTGTCCGTGTTCCTGGCGTACCGGGTCGACCTCGGCATCATCGATGGCCTCGTGAACGCGGTGGGCCGCGCCGTCGTGGCGTGGGCCGCCGGCTTCCGTCGGCTCCAGACCGGGTACGTCGTGAACTACGCGCTGACGATGCTCGTGGGCGCCGTCCTGCTCGTGGGCTTCCTGCTGATTCGATGAAGTCGTGACTACCCACGTTCTCTCGATCGTGACGCTGCTGCCCCTGGCCGGCGCGCTCGCCCTGACCCTCGTGCCGCGCCGTCTCGATCAGGTGCTGCGCGTCGGCGCCCTCATCGTCTCGCTGGCGGCGTTCGCGGTCTCCATCCGGCTCTACACGGGCTTCGACGGCGGCTCGGCCAGCTACCAGTTCGAGGAGAACGTGGCCTGGATGCCGTCGCTCGGCGCGTCGTACCACATCGGGATCGACGGCATCAGCCTGCTCCTGGTGCTCCTCACGACGCTCCTCATGCCGATCGCGCTCGCCTCGGCCTGGCACGCCATCGAGGACCGCACGAAGGAGTTCGTGATCGCCATGCTGGTCCTCGAGACCGGCATGGTGGGCGTCTTCGTCAGCCTCGACCTGTTCCTGTTCTTGGTGTTCTGGGAGGCGATGCTCATCCCGATGTACTTCATCATCGGCGTGTGGGGCGGCGCCAACCGCATCTACGCCGCCGTGAAGTTCGTCCTCTACACGATGGCGGGCTCCGCGCTCATGCTGGTGGCCATCCTCGCCCTCTACTACCAGCACGGCGTGGCGACGGGGACGTTCACGTTCGACGTGCCCATCGTGACGCGCTGGGTGGTGCCGGCCGGGCTCGGCCAGAACCTCATGTTCCTGGCCTTTGCCCTGGCCTTCGCGATCAAGGTGCCGCTCTTCCCGTTCCACACGTGGCTGCCCGACGCCCACGTCGAAGCGCCGACGGCCGGCTCGGTCATCCTCGCGGGTGTGCTCCTCAAGATGGGGACGTACGGCTTCCTCCGCTTCGGGCTGCCGATCTTCCCGGACGCGAGCCTCACCTTCGGGCCCATCGTCCTCGCGCTGGCCGTCTTCGGCATCGTGTACGGGGCCTGGGTCTCCACCGTGCAGCCCGACCTCAAGAAGCTGGTCGCGTACTCGAGCGTGAGCCACCTGGGCTTCGTGATGCTGGGGATCTTCACGCTGAACGTTCAGGGCCTCGTCGGCGGCGTGATCCAGATGATCAACCACGGCCTGAGCACGGGCGCGCTGTTCCTCATGGTCGGGATGATCTACGAGCGCCGTCACACCCGCCTCATCGCCGACTTCGGCGGCCTGTGGAAGGTGATTCCCGCCTTCTCCGCCCTCTTCCTGGTCGTGGTGCTGTCGTCCCTCGGGTTGCCCGGCCTCAACGGATTCGTCGGCGAGTTCCTGATCCTGATCGGTGCGTTCCAGACGAATCGCGGCCTGGCCGCGCTGGCCATGACCGGCGTCATCTTCGCCGCCGTGTACCTGCTGTGGATGTACCAGCGGGTGATCTTCGGCGAGGTGACGCACGAGGAGAACCGCGGGTTGCGCGACCTGAGCCTGCGCGAGTGGGCGTTGATCGTGCCGCTGGTGATCTTCATCGTCTGGATCGGCGTCTATCCCACCGTGTTCACGGGGCCCACCGAGGCGACGGTCGAAGCCCTGATCGCGCAGGTCCAGTCCAAGGCCAGCGTGGCGCTCCGATGATTCCCGCGCCGCCCATCTCGCTGGCCGTCCTGGCCCCGACGCTCATCGTGATGGGCGCCGGCTGCCTGGTGCTCCTCCTCGACCTGCTGCCGCCGCGGGCGAGCAAGGTCCACCTGGCCACCGTCGCCCTTCTCGGCGTGGTGGCCGCGTTGCTGACCTCGCTGGCGGCGTGGGGCGGCCGCGGGCGAGGCTTCCGCGACATGGTGATCCTCGACAACTATGCGCTCTTCTTCCACGTCGTCATCTGCTACGGGGCTGCGCTGATCGTGCTCCTGTCGATCGACTATCTGCGTCGCAGCGGCGTGGAGTCGGGTGAGTACTACGCGCTGGTGCTCTTCTCGACGTCGGGCATGCTGCTCTTGACCTCGGCCAGCGACCTCATCGTGGTCTTCATCGCCATCGAGCTGATGTCGCTCTCGCTCTACGTCCTGTCGGGGTTGTTCAAGCGCCGCCGGCAGGCCGGCGAGGCGTCGATGAAATATTTCCTGCTCGGCGCGTTCGCCTCCGCCTTTCTCCTCTACGGGATCGCGCTGCTCTACGGCGCCACCGGGACGACCAGCATCGACCGCATCGCGGCGGCGGCCGCCGCCGCGCCGCACGATACGCTCCTGATCGCCGGCCTGGGGCTGCTCCTGGTCGGCTTCGGCTTCAAGATCTCGTCGGCGCCGTTCCACATGTGGGTGCCCGACGTCTACGAGGGCGCGCCCACGAGCGTCACCGCGCTCATCGCCACCGGATCGAAGGCGGCGGTCTTCGCCGTGCTCGTCCGGCTGCTCCTCTCCGGTGTGCGCGCCGTCCAGGCCGACTGGACGGCGGTGCTGTGGGTGCTGGCCGCGCTCACGATGACCCTCGGCAACGTGGTGGCCATCGCGCAGTCGAACCTCAAGCGCATGCTGGCCTACTCGTCGATCGCCCACGTCGGCTACATGCTCGTGGGCCTGGCGGCCGGCGGCGCCGCCGGCGCCGGGGCCGTGCTCTTTTACCTGCTCGCCTACACCTTCACGACGGCCGGCACCTTCGGCGTGATCACGCTGTGCGTGCGCGCGGGCGAGGAGGCCGTCGACGTCCGCGACTACGCCGGCCTCGGGCGCCGGCATCCCGTGCTGGCCTTCGCGCTGGCCCTGTTGCTGCTCTCCCTGGTCGGCATCCCGCCGTTGGCCGGCTTCGTGGGCAAGTTCTACCTGTTCGGCGCCGCGGTGCGGGCGGGCTTCGTGTGGCTGGCTGTCCTCGGCGTGCTGAACTCGGCCATCGCCGCCTATTACTACCTCCGCGTCATCGTGACGATGTACATGCAGGAGCCCGATGAACAGTCGGCATCCGTGGCGCCGTCGTTCGCGGGCGGCCTGGCGCTCACCATCGCGGTCATCGGCGTCGTGCTCCTGGGGCTGATGCCGGCGCCGTTCGTGGATCTGGCCCAGGTCGCGGTCGCCCCGCTGCTTCGCTGAGGCCTTCCGCGATCCCCTCGTTCCGGCTCCCGCAACGAGGGTGGCTCTTCGATCTCGACGGGACGGTCTATCGCGGTGACGTCTTGATCCCCGGCGCGGCGGCGACGATCGCGGCGCTGCGAGCGGCTGGGCGCCGCGTCGCGTTCCTCTCGAACAAGCCGCTACAGACGCGCGGCGACTACGCGGCGAAGCTCACGCGCCTGGGGATTCCGACCTCGGCCGACGAGGTCATCAGCTCCTCGCTGGTCCTGGCTCGTCATTTGCGCACGCTCGACCCGGGAGCCCCGGTCTTTGTCATCGGCGAGCCGCCCCTGATCACCGAGCTTCAGACGCACGGCTTCGAGGTCCGCACGCATCACCACGTGCGCTGGGTCGTCATCGCCTTCGACCGGACGTTCGACTACGCGAAGCTCAACACGGCGCTCCAGGCCGTGCGGGCCGGCGCGCGGTTGATCGCGACCAATCCCGACCGGACCTGCCCGACCGAGGACGGTGAGATTCCCGACTGTGCGGGCATGATCGCGGCGGTGGAAGCCGTGACCGGCGCCACCGTGGAGGTGATCGTCGGCAAGCCGTCACCGATCATCCTCGAGACGGCGCTGGCCAGGCTCGCCGTGCCGGCGGCCGACGCGGTCATGGTCGGCGACCGGATCGAGACGGACATCGTCATGGGCAAGCGCGGCGGCCTGGCGACCGTGCTCGTGCTCTCGGGCATCACGCGCGCCGACGACCCGCGCATCGCCGAGGTGGCTCCGGACGCCGTGGTACGATCGATCGGAGAGCTGATGGAGCCATGACGCGCGCGGCACCGCTGGCCGATGCCGACTACGACGTCGTCATCATCGGAGGCGGCATCGCAGGCGCGGGAGCGGCGCGCGACCTCGCGCTGCGCGGCGTCTCGGTCGCGCTGCTCGACAAGGGCGACTTCGGCTCGGGCACCACCTCGAAGTCCTCGAAGCTGGTCCACGGCGGTCTGCGCTATCTCGAGCTGTTCGACTTCGCACTCGTTCGCGAATCGCTGCGCGAGCGCGAGACGCTCGGCCGGCTGGCGCCGCACCTGGTCAAGTCGCTGCCGTTCCTGGTGCCGATCTACCGCGAGTCGTCGCGCAGTCTCATCAAGGTGCGCCTGGGCCTCCGGCTCTACGACTGGCTGACGCCCGGGGGCGACCGCGAGCGCTACCGTGTGCTCAAGCCGGTGGACGCGTTGAGCCTCGAGCCTGCCTTGCGCGCCCGCGACCTGCGCGGCGCCGGCTACTACTTCGACGGCCTGCTCCTCTATCCGGAACGGCTCTGCCTGGAGAACGTGCTCTCGGCCAGCCGTCACGGCGCGCGCGTCTACAACTACGCCGACGTGGAGGAGGTCGTGCGCGATGCGCGCGGGACCCTGACGGGCGTGAAGGTGCGCGACCTGCTCACGGGGCAGGTGGTCACGCTGGGGGCGCGGGTGATCGTGAACGCCACCGGGCCCTGGGTCGACCAGATCCGCGAACGCGCCCGGGTGACCGAGCGCGGCCGGAGAATCGTGCGGACGACGAAGGGCATCCACTGCCTGCTGCCGCGGCTGACCGAGCGCGCCGTGTATCACGCGACCGGCGACGACCGCATGATCTTCGTCATTCCGTGGCGCGGCTTCTCGCTGGTCGGCACGACCGACACCGACTTCGACGGCGATCTCGACCGCCTGCAGGCGACCCGCGCCGAGGTGGACTACCTGCTGGCCGAGGTGCGCAAGGCGATCCCCGACCCGCGCGTGGCGGCCGGCAACGTCGCCTACACCTACGCCGGCGTTCGCCCGCTCACGTGGGAGGACAACGCGCGCGCGTCCGACGTGTCGCGCGCGCACAAGGTCATCGGCGAGGAAGACGGACGCTTCCTGTCCATCACCGGCACGAAGCTGACGTGCTTCCGCAGCCTGGCCGCCCAGCTGGGCGACCACGTCCTCGACACGCTCGACCTGCGCGCGCGAAGCCGCACGGCGGAGCTCACGCTCGACGGCGCCGACGAAGCCGTCGGACGCACGGAAGCCCACGCCTGGCTCGACGTCTCGCCCGAGACGGCCACGACGGGCCTCTCCCGGGACACGCTGGAGACCCTGGTGACGACGTACGGCCGCGGATATCACCGCGTCATCGAGATGGCCGGCAAGGTGGCCGGGGGCGGCGAGCGTCTCTGTCCCGTGAACCCCGACATCGTGGCCCAGCTCCATCTCGCCGTGCAGGACGAGTTGGCCGTGTCGCTCCAGGACGTGCTGCTCCGGCGGACCGGCATCGGCACCAGCGCGTGTCAGGGCCTCGACTGCGCCGAGAGCATCGCGGATCGGATGGCCGCGCTCCTCGGCTGGCGCCCGCGGCGGCGTGAAGCCGAGCTCGACGCGTACCGCGCGCACGTCGCCCGCGCCCAGCGCTTCAAGGCGTAACGGACGCTCCATTCGCCTGTGCTATAGTCCCGCCACCGCTGGAGTCCCGCCACCGCTCGCGAGGAGGATGTCATGGCGCTTGCCGTCGTCGTGTTGCTTCTTGCGCTGGTGTCGCCGGCCGCCGCCGAGACCGAGGTCACCGTGTGGCACGCGATGGGCGGAGCGCTCGGCGAGAAGGTGAAGGAGATCACCGACGCGTTCAACAAGACGCAGAGCGAGTACAAGGTCACGCCCGTCTACAAGGGCAACTACACGGAGACGATGACCGCGGCCATCGCGGCGTTCCGCGCGCGCCAGCAGCCGCACGTGGTCCAGGTGTTCGAGGTGGGGACGGCCACCATGATGTCCGCGCGCGGCGCGATCAAGCCGGTGCACGCGCTGATGGCCGAGGCGGGCGAGCGCTTCGATCCCTCCGCCTACTTGCCCGCCGTGACCGGCTACTACACGTCCGCCGACGGCAAGATGCTCTCGCTGCCGTTCAACAGCTCGACGCCGGTGCTCTACTTCAACAAGGACGCGTTCAAGAAGGCGGGCCTCGATCCCGCCAAGGCGCCGGCCACGTGGCCCGAGCTGGGCGACGCCGGCAAGAAGCTCCAGGCGGCCGGTCTTCCGTGCGGCTTCACCACCGACTGGCAGTCGTGGATCCAGCTCGAGAACCTCTCCGCCTGGCACAACGTGCCGTTCGCGACCAAGGCCAACGGCTTCGGCGGCCTCGACACGGAGCTGCGCTTCAACACGCCATTCCACGTCAAGCACATCACGCAGCTCGGGGAGTGGCAGAAGACGAAGCTCTTCGACTACGGCGGCCGGCGTAACGAGGCGACGGCGAAGTTCACCAGCGGAGAGTGCGGGATGCTGATGGAGTCGTCGGCCGGCTACGCGGGCGTCAAGAAGACGGCGAAGTTCGACTTCGGCATCGGGACCTTGCCCTATTGGCCGGACATGAAGGGCGCGCCGCAGAACACGATCATCGGTGGGGCCAGCCTCTGGGTGATGGCCGGCCATCAGCCGCCGGCGTACAAGGGCGTGGCGAAGTTCTTCAGCTACGTCTCGTCGCCGGAGGTGCAGGCCGACTGGCACCAGTTCACCGGCTACCTGCCGATCACCCGCGCGGCGTACGAGCTGACCAAGAAGCAGGGCTTCTACGAGAAGAACCCGGGCACCGAGGTGTCGATCCTCCAGATGACGGGCCGGGCGCCGAGCGAGAACTCCAAGGGCCTGCGGCTGGGCAACTTCGTCCAGATCCGCGACGTGATCGACGAGGAGCTCGAGGCCGTGTGGGCCGGCAAGACGCCGGCCAAGGACGCGCTGGACACGGCGGTGCGGCGCGGCAACGACCTGCTGCGCCAGTTCGAGCGCGCCAACAAGTAAGCGGGGCGATGGAGAAGCGGGCGGTCTTTCCGCACCGCGTCCTGCCCTACGTCCTGCTGGCCCCCCAGATCGCGGTCACGCTGGTCTTCTTCGTCTGGCCGGCGTCGCAGGCGCTCTATCAATCGCTCCTTCGCCAGGACGCCTTCGGGCTCCGCACGAGCTTCGCCGGCCTCGAGAACTTCGCCGCGCTCTTCCGCGATCGCGACTATCTGCACGCGGTGGCCGTCACCGCGATCTTCAGCGCGTCGGTGACGGCGCTGGCACTGAGCAGCGCCCTCGTGCTGGCGGTGATGGCCGACCGCGTCGTGCGTGGTGGCCGCGTGTACCGCACGCTCCTGGTGTGGCCCTACGCAGTCGCGCCGGCGGTGGCCGGCGTGCTCTGGCTCTTCCTGTTCAACCCCACGCTCGGCATCGTGGCGTTCGCGCTTCGCCAGGTCGGCTACCGCTGGAACCATCTGCTCAATGGGGACCAGGCGATGGTGCTGGTCGTGCTGGCCGCGGCCTGGAAGCAGGTGAGCTACAACTTCATCTTCTTCCTGGCCGGGCTGGCCGGGGTCGGCCGCGCCGTGCTCGAGGCCGCCGCCATCGATGGCGCCGGGCCGGCGCGCCGCTTCGTCAGCATCGTCTTCCCGTTGCTCTCGCCGACGATGTTCTTCCTCGTCGTCGTCAACATCGTCTACGCGTTCTTCGAGACGTTCGGCATCGTGCACGCCGTCACCGGCGGCGGCCCCGCTCGCGCGACGGAGATCCTCGTGTTCAAGGTCTTCCGGGACGGGTTCGTCGGCCTCGACCTCGGCCGATCGGCCGCACAGTCCGTGATCCTCATGGCCATCGTGATCGGCCTCACCGTCGTGCAGTTCCGCTACGTCGAGCGTAAGGTCCACTACTGATGGTCGAGCGCCAGTCCGGTCTCACGCTCCTGACGCACGCGGTCCTGCTGGCCGGCATTGCCGTCGTCGCCTTCCCGATCTACGTGACGTTCGTGGCGTCCACCCACACGCTCGACGACGTCGTGCGGGCGCCGATGCCGCTCCTGCCCGGCCACCTCCTGGTCGAGAATTACCGGGCGGTCCTTACCGACGGACTGCGCAGCGCCGGGGGCGCGCCGGTCGGCCGCATGCTGGTGAACAGCCTGGTGATGGCCCTCGTGATCGCCGCCGGCAAGATCGCCATCTCGCTGCTGTCGGCCTTCGCCATCGTCTACTTTCGCTTCCCGTTCCGCGCCGCCGCCTTCTGGACGATCTTCCTGACGCTCATGCTCCCCGTCGAGGTGCGCATCGTCCCGACCTACAAGGTCATCGCCGACCTCGGCATGCTCAACTCCTACGCCGGGCTCACCGTGCCACTGATCGCCTCGGCCACCGCGACGTTCCTGTTCCGGCAGTTCTTCCTCACCGTCCCCGACGAGTTGCTGGAGGCCGCGCGCATCGACGGCGCCGGCCCGCTGCGGTTCTTCGCGTCGATCCTGGTGCCGGTGTCGCGCACGAGCATCGCCGCGCTGTTCGTGATCCTCTTCATCTACGGCTGGAACCAGTACCTGTGGCCGCTGCTGGTGACCACCGACGAGGCGATGTACACGATCGTCGTGGCGATTCATCGGATGGTGGCGGTGGCCGAGGCCCAGGTCGAGTGGCAAGGGGTGATGGCCACGGCCATGCTGGCCATGGTGCCGCCGATCGTCGTCGTGATCGTCATGCAGCGCTGGTTCGTGAAGGGATTGGTGGAGACGGAAAAGTGAAGAGCGTGATCGGCCTCGCCATCCTGGTCGCCGCGCACCGGGGCGGCGCCCAGCTGTGGCCCGAGAACAGCCTGCTCGCCTTCGACAACGCGCTGGGCCTGGGCGTCGACGCCGTGGAGACGGACGCTCACATGACGAGCGATGGCGAGATCGTCGTGATTCACGATCCGACGCTCGACCGCACGACGATGGGGCGCGGAGCGATCAGCGAGCTGGCGACGACCGACGTGACCGCGGCGCGACTCAAAGATCGCGCCGGCCGAACGACCGACGAGCGCGTTCCGACGCTCGCTCAACTCCTCGACCTGCTCGCGCCCCAACGCGCCCAGCTCCTGCTCGAGATCAAGGTCGATGCACGCAATCGGCGCTATCCCGGGATCGAGGAGAAGGCGCTCGCGTTGCTGCGGAGTCGCCGGATGGCCGAGCGAACGCTGGTCATGGCGTTCGAGCCCGAGACCGTCGCGCGCGTGCGCGAGCTCGACCCCGCCATCCGCACCGTGCTGCTCGTCGGACGCCGTCAGGGCGCGCGTGACGCCGTCCAGCAGGCGACGGCGCTCCGTGCCAATGTCATCGGCTACGACTTCCGGCTCCTCGACGCCGATCTCATGGCGGCCACGCGGACGGCTGGCCTCAAGGTGGCGGCGTGGACGGTGAACGAGGAGACCGATATCCGCCGCATCGTCGGCCTCGGCGTGGATGTCGTGATCAGCGACCGCCCCGACCTCGCGCTCCGGCTCGTGCGCCCGTGAGGCCCGTGCGCGCGTGAGCTCTCGCGTCGTCCTGGCGCTCGACCAGGGAACGTCGGGCACGACGGCTCTCGTCGTCGACTCCGACGGGCGAGTCATCGCGCGCGGCTATGCTGAGCTGCCCCAGTACTATCCGCAGCCGGGCTGGGTCGAGCACGACCCGGAAGAGATCTGGGCCACGGTGGGACAGGCGGCGACCGTGGCGCTCGCCGAGGCGCGTGTGCGCGCGGCCGACATCGCCGCCGTCGGGATCACCAACCAGCGCGAGACCACGATCGTCTGGGACCGAACGACGGGCGCGCCGATCCATCGCGCCATCGTGTGGCAGTGCCGCCGGACGGCGCCGTTCTGCGAGCGGTTACGTGCCGATGGCCTCGAGTCCCTCGTGCGCGAGCGGACCGGCCTGGTCCTGGACGCCTATTTCTCGGGGACGAAGATCCGGTGGCTGCTCGACGAGGTACCGGGCGCCCGCAAGCGCGCCGAGGCCGGCGAGCTCGCGTTCGGGACGGTCGACGCCTGGCTCTTGTGGAAGCTGACTGGCGGTCGGGTCCACGCGACCGACGTCACCAACGCGTCGCGCACGCTCTGTCTCGACCTGCGCACGGGCGATTGGGACGACGAGATGCTCGGGATCTTCGGCGTGCCGAGGCCTCTCCTTCCGGTGGTGCGGCCATCGGCCGGCGTCTTCGGCGAGACCCGCGGACTTGGCTGGTTGCCCGATGGCGTGCCGATCGCCGGCGTCGCCGGCGACCAGCAGTCGGCGCTCTTCGGGCACGCCTGCTACGTCCCCGGTGACGCCAAGAACACGTACGGCACCGGCTGCTTCCTGTTGCTCAACACCGGCCACGTTCCCGTCGCGTCGCGCCACGGGCTGCTCACGACGATCGCGTGGCGACTCGACGGACGGATCACCTACGCCCTCGAGGGCAGCGTCTTCATCGCCGGCGCCGCCATCCAGTGGCTGCGCGACGGCCTCGGCGTCCTGCGCACCGCCGGCGAGAGCCAGCGCATCGCGGAGTCCGTTCCCGACACCGGCGGCGTCTATCTCGTGCCTGCGTTCGTGGGCCTGGGCGCGCCCTACTGGGACATGCGGGCGCGGGGTACCATCGTGGGCCTGACGCGGGGCACGACCGCCGCCCATCTCACTCGCGCGGCGCTGGAGGCGATCGCGTACCAGAGCCGTGACGTCCTCGAGGCCATGACCGCCGACGCCGGGATCATCGCGAGACGGTTGCGCGTCGATGGCGGCGCGGCCACCAACGACTTCCTCTGCCAGTTTCAAGCGGATATTCTCGACATCCCCGTGATCCGGCCCGCGGTGACGGAGACGACGGGGCTGGGTGCGGCGTATCTGGCTGGCGTCGGAGCTGGCCTCTGGCGCTCGCTGGATGCGCTGGCCGCGCGCGCGAGCATCGAGCGGACCTTCGAGCCGGCGATGAATGCCAGCACGCGCGCGCGTTGCTACGACGGCTGGCGCCGCGCGGTCGAACGAGCGCTGCAGTGGGAGCCGAGCGACCCGAGCGGGCCGCGGGGCGAGCCGTAAGGCGGTTGGGGCTGGGGCCCCGCGCCTGAAGGCGAGCGAACTGGGAATCCCGCCAGTCGCGAGGCGACCAAATGAACGAATCGGAGCCGAGCGACCCGAGCGGGCGGTAGGGTGATCCGGGCCGGTACATATATAAGGAGGAGTCACATGCGGCGGTTCTGCGGGGTCGTTCTGGCACTGGTTCTCGCGATGAGCGCGGTGGGCGCGGCAACGGCCCAGGCGCCCATCGAGAACGAGCTGACGCTGATCACACCGGTCTCGAAGTTCATCCACGACGCCGCGCTGAAAGCCTTCGCCGACTACGCCAAGGAGCGCTTCAACGTGGCCGTGAGGGTCAACGCCATCCCTGCCGGAACGCCGATCGCGTACGGGCGCATCACCGAGTGGAAAGGCAAGCCCGAGGCCGACATCTTCTGGGGCGGTGAGTCGGCGCTCTTCGAGAAGCTGGCCGATCAGAAGCTGCTGCAGAAGCTCGAGATCTCGCGCGAGGCCTGGGACTCGATCCCGTCGTCCATCGCCAAGCCCAAGCCCATTCCGCTCAAGGACCCCGAGGGCTACTGGGTCGGCACTGCGCTCGAGCCGTACGGGCTCGTGTGGCATCCGCGGAAGCTCCACCGGCTGGGCGTGCCCGACCTGCGCGACTGGGACGACCTGCTCAATCCCAAGCTCAAGGGCGAGGTCGCGCAGTGCGCGCCCACCCGCTCGTCGTCGTCGAACGCGACGTACGAGGTCATCCTCTCGTTGCACGGCGAGGACAAGGGCTGGGAATGGCTCAGAAAGCTCGCCGCCAACACGGGACACTTCACGGCGCGCAGCCGAGACGTGCCCAACGTCGTCGCCAAGGGCGAGTACGCCGCGGGCTTCGCGGTGCCGTCCTACATGGCCTTCGAGGAAAAGCTGGCTGGCTTCGACATCCGCTTCGTGGCGCCGAGGAACGCGTTCGTGACGCCGGAGCCGATGGCCATCCTGGCCGGTTCCCGCAACCCCAAGGCGGCGCGGGCCTTCGTCGAGTTCCTCCTCACCGAGCGTGGCCAGAGAGTGTTCATGGAGCGCGGGCTGTTTCCGGTGACGCCGAAGTACAAGGTCCAGGGACCCCCGGGCTCCACCGCCGAGCTGGCCGTGCAGTTCACCGGCGGGATCCGCTCGTACTTCGATGGCGACGTCGCCAACGTGTACGACGACGCCGTTGCGGCCAAGCGATCGGAGGCGCTGAAGACCCGATTCCGCTCCGACATCGAGGCCACCTGGAAAAAGTAATCGAGGTGAAGCCGCGGCTGGCCGTCGTCATGGGTGACCCGACGGGGATCGGCCCCGAGATCCTCGCGCGGGCGCTCGCCCGGGCCGAGGTCACGGCCGCCTTCACGCCCGTCGTCGTCGGGGACGCCCGGATCGTCGCGCGCGGGGCGGCGCTCGCCGGCACGGCGGTGCCTCCGGCCATCGAGATCGTCGACCTCGCACATTGCCCACCCGAGGACGTGGCGCTGGGCGCGGCGCTCCCGCGCGCGGGCCGCGCCGCCGGCAGGCGCTCGAGCGCGCGTTCGCGATGGCGGCCCGCGGCGACGTCGTCGGTGTGTGCTACGCGCCGCTGCACAAGCGCTCGTTGCACGACGGGGGCTACCCGTTCGAGGACGAGCTGCGCATGTTCGCTCACTGGACGGGCAGCGCCGACGTCGGCGAGATCAACGCGCTGGAGCGCTTGTGGACCTCGCGGGTGACCTCCCACGTCGGCCTGGCTCGCGTCGCCGCCGAGCTCTCGGTGGACCGGGGTCGTGCGAGCGGTGCGCCTCATCGACCGGGCCCAGCGGGCGGCCGGCTGGCCCCGGCCGCGCATCGCCGTCGCCGCTCTCAATCCCCACGGCGGCGAGCAGGGACTGTTCGGCGACGAGGAGCCGCGCGTGATCGAGCCCGCGGTGGATCAAGCCCGTGACGAGGGCCTCGACGCGCGAGGCCCGATTCCTGCCGACACCGTCTTCGTGCGCGCGCGGGCGGGGGAGTTCGACGCCGTCGTGACCATGTACCACGACCAGGGCCAGATCGCGATGAAGCTGCTCGGCTTCGAGCGCGGCGTCACGCTGGCCGCCGGGCTGCCCTTCCCGGTGACGACGCCTGCGCACGGCACCGCGCACGACATCGCGGCCAAGGGCGTCCCGCATCCAGGCGCCATGATCGCCGCGCTGAAGCTCGCCGCCCAGATGGCCACGGGCGCGTGAACATCGCGCTGCGCGCGGTCTCGAAGAAGTTCGGCGCGACCGCCGCCGTCGATCACGCGACGCTCGACATCGCCGACGGCGAGCTCTTCACGCTGCTCGGCCCCTCCGGGTGCGGCAAGACGACGCTGCTGAGGCTCATGGCCGGGTTCTACCGGCCCGACGGCGGCGAGATCTGGTTCGGCGGGCGCCGGGTCGACGACCTGGCGCCCCACGTGCGCAACATCGGCATGGTCTTCCAGAACTACGCGCTGTGGCCGCACATGACCGTGGCCGCGAACATCACGTACGGCCTCAAGCTGCGCAAGCTCTCGACGGCCGAGATCGCGCGCCGGCTGGCCGAGGGCCTCCGCAAGGTGAACCTCGCGGGCCTGGCCGAGCGCTACCCCGGCCAGCTCTCCGGCGGCCAGCAGCAGCGCGTGGCCCTGGCCCGCGCCCTCGTGCTGAACCCCGACATCCTGCTCCTCGACGAGCCGCTCTCGAATCTCGACGCCAAGATCCGCGTCCAGGTGCGGGCCGAGATCCGCACGCTCCAGAAGGATCTCGGTATCACCACGGTCTACGTCACCCACGATCAAGAGGAGGCGCTGTCGCTCTCCGATCGGGTCGCGGTCATGCGTGACGGCGTGATCCTCCAGACGGCGCCTCCCCGCGAGCTCTACGAGCGGCCACGAAGCCGCTTCGTCGCCGATTTCGTCGGTGTCAACAACTTCGTGCCCGGTGTGTGCCGCGACGTGGCCGCCGATCGCGCGACGATCGACACGGCGCTCGGCGTCGTGCGCGGCGTCGCCGCCGACGGCGTCAGGCCGGGCGGCCGCTGCGTGCTCGCGGTCCGTCCCGAGAACCTGGTCGTCGGCAACGGCGGCGACAACATCGTCGAGGCGCGCGTCATCCTCGCCTCGTATCTCGGCCACGCGCTCCGCTACGACGTGGAGGCCGCGGCCGGCGTGCGCCTCAAGGTCGACGTGCGCGACCCGCTGCACCACCAACCGCTGGCCGCGGGCCAGCGCGTGCGGATCGGGTTCGGGTCGTCCGCGGCGCTCGTGCTGACGGATGACGTCGGCGCGAGCTGAGGCGCGCCCGCGCGCCGGCGCGGGCGGCGCGTGGTGGCCGGCGCTTGGCATCGCCGCGATCTGGATCTTCCTGGGCGTCTTCCTCGTCTACCCGCTCGCCCGGATCTTCTACGACGCGTTCTCGGACGACGCCGGGCGGCTCACGGTCCGCCACTTCGTCGACTTCGCCACCGACGGGTTCTACCGCCGTTCCCTCTGGAACTCGCTGGTCCTCGGACTGGGGACGGTGGCCGCGACGAGCGTCCTCGGCTTCGCCATCGCGATGCTGCTCGTTCGCTACGACTTCGTCGGCCGCAGCCTGTTCAGCAACCTGACCCTGATCCCGATCGTCGCGCCGCCGCTGGTGGGCGTCCTGGGCTTCACGTTCATCCTGGGCCGGGCGGGAACGGTCAACGTCCTGCTCATGGACTGGTTCGACCTGCTGACGCCGATCAACTTCGTGTACGGCGTCCACGGCGTGCTCCTGGTCGAGACGCTCCACCTCTTTCCGATGATCACGCTGAACGTGGTCGACGCGCTGGCCAAGATCGATCCGGCGCTGGAGGAAGCCGCCGAGAGTGTCGGCGCGCCCGGATGGTGGAAGCTCGCCACGATCACGCTGCCGCTGACGACCCCCGGCTACGTGGCGGGCGCGCTGCTCGTGTTCATCTGGACGTTCTCGGATTTCGCCACGCCGCTCGTCCTCGGCGTCCACGATCTCCTGGCCGCGCAGGCGTATCTCAACATCGTCCAGTTCGTGGACCGCCGGCTCTTCCGGATGGGGATCGTCATCTCGGCGTTCATGGTCCTCCTCGCGGTGCTCTTCCTGATCGCGGCCCGCCGGTACGTGGCCATCAAGGACTACTCGTCGCTCTCGTACTCGCGCGTGGCGAGGCGGCGGCTCTCGCCGGCGCGGCAGGTCCTGGCCATCCTCTTCCTCTCGCTGGTGATGCTGGCGTCGTTCATCCCGTATGTCGGCGTGCTCCTCGCGTCCGTGGGACGAGGTTGGTCGATGACGCCGGTCCCGCTCCACTACACGCTGCAGTTCTTCGAGCGCGTCATCGTCGAAACGCCCAAGTACGTCGTGAACAGCTTCCTGTACTCGATCGTGGCGGTGGGCATCTGTATCGTCGTCGGTGTTCCGATCGCGTGGCTGCTCGCGCGGACGCACGTGCCCGGCCGCGACGTCCTCGATGGGCTCAACACGCTGATCCTGGCCGTTCCCGGGACGGCCATCGGCATCGCCTACATCCGCGCCTTCCACGAGCCTCCGCCCGGGTTCGACCGCGGATTGACGAGCTTCTGGATCATCCTGCCGCTCGTCCTGGCCATCCGTCGGCTGCCGTACACCGTCCGGGGCTCGTACGCCTCGCTGCTCCTCGTCCATCGTTCGATGGAGGAGGCCGCGGCCAGCGTCGGCGCCGGACGCCTGCGGTCGTTCCGCGACGTGACGCTGCCGCTGATGTGGCGCGGCATCCTCGTCGGCTCGCTCTTCTCGTTCATGACGTCGCTCCAGGAAGCCTCGGCGGTGCTGTTCCTCTCCCTCGGCGGCTGGGAGACGATCACCGTGGGCATCTTTTCTTTCTACATCGCGGGCAGCGCCAGCGAAGCGGCCGCGCTCGGCGTCATCCTCCTCGTCGTCGCCGCGGTGACCGTGCTCGTGATCAACCGCGTCGCCGGCACGCGCATGGGTGGGATGTTCGGATAAACATTGAGCCTTTCCTTGTCGCAACTTCACGCTTGTGCTAGTGTTCGTCTTCACATGGCGCCGGGCGAGCCTGCCTGGAAGTCCGTCGGAGAGCTCGCATCGATCGGAATGACGATGGTGCTCGCGACGGTGATCGGGCTCGCCGGCGGGTACTACGCTGACCGATGGCTCGGCACGAGCCCCATCTTTCTTCTGGTCGGTCTCGGCCTGGGGATCGCGGCGGGGTTCGTGAGCCTGTTTCGGACGGCGAAGGACGCGGAGCGGGATCTGGATGAGCGTGAGTGAGCTTCGTCTGCGGGTGACGGCGGAGAGCGCGGTGATCGTCGTCGTGCTCGCCGTCGTCGCCGCGACGCTCGGCGGCGCCCGCGTCGGACTCGGCGTCCTGGCCGGCGGCGCCCTCGCCATCGCGAGTTTCTGGCGGTTGGCCGGTGACGCGGCGAGCGTCTCGTTGGCGACCGCGGCATCCGGCCGCTGGCTGATCGCCAGCGCGCTGCGCTTCGGTGGACTCGCGGCGGCGACGGCCGTGCTCCTCGTCCTCGACTGGGCGCATCCGGTCGCGCTCGTGTTCGGTCTCACCATCCTGCCGTGCGATCTCGTGGCCCAGGGGCTGCGGCTCGCCCGCGTTCAGCGCGAGGGCTGATGGAAGCCATCGAGCATCCCCCGATCTTCAGCCTGCCCGGCATTCCCGATCACGTCACCTATACGTGGATCGTGATGATCATCCTGGCCGGGCTCGCGTTCGTGGCGTCGCGGCGAATGGACCTCGTTCCGCGCGGGACGCAGAACTTCCTCGAAGTCGTGCTCGAGCAGTTCCAGGCGCTGATCGACGACGTCATCGGCCCCGAGGGACGGCCGTATCTTCCGCTGATCGCGACGCTCGGGCTGTTCATCCTCACCGGGAACTTGCTCAGCCTCATTCCCGGGGTGGCGGGGCCGACCGCCAACCTCAACACGACGGCGGCCTGCGCGATCATCGTCTTCGTCTCGTACCACGCGATCGGCATCCGCCGGCAGGGCTTCGTGAACTACTTCAAGCACTTCATGGGCCCGGTGCCGCTCCTGGCGCCGCTCATGATCCCCATCGAGACGATCAGTCACCTGGCCCGGCCGCTGTCGCTCTCGCTCCGACTGTTCGGCAACATGACGGGCGGCCACATCCTGCTCGCCATCATCTTCTTCCTGATGGGGCTCGACGGCCTGATCGGTTGGGCGCTCTCCGGCAGCCCAGCCGGAGCGATCGTCGGGGGCGTCGGCGGCCTCATCATGATCGTCTTCACGGTCGGCTTCCTCTATCCATTGAAGATCCTGGTCTCGGTTCTTCAGGCCTTCATCTTCGTGATGCTGACGATGCTCTACATCGCCGGCGCGACCGAGGGGGCCGAGCACCACCACGCGGAACACCACTAGCAGATCACCACGCGGAGAGGAGGAAGGTCGTGTCACGTTCACTGATGCTGGCACTCGGGGCAGTGTTCGCGTTTCCAGGCCTTGCGGCCGCACAGGGACCCGCCACCGCCACCGGAGGGTGGGTCGGCCCGTTCGCGGTCATCGCGGCCGGAATCGGGATGGCGCTGGCAGCGGGGCTGTGCGGACTGGGTCAGGGACGGGCGGTGGCCGCAGCGGTCGATGCGATGGCTCGGCAGCCGGCGGCGGCTGCGCGCATCCAGACCGCGATGATCATCGGTCTGGCCCTCATCGAGTCCCTGGCGATCTACGTCCTCGTCGTCGCGATGATTCTGTTGTTCGTGCAACCGATCAAGGGGTAGGAGGGTTCACCAGCGCGGGCGCCCCGCGGCGCCCGCGTCCCCGGCGATGCCCCGTCGTCCCAGCTCTCGCCTCCCGAGGATCCCGGAGATGACCGTGCGCCGGCTCTCCGTGTATACGCGTTGTCTCCTCCAGCTCGAGGAAGACGGCGTGAAGACGGTGTCCTCGCAGGACCTGGCCGAGCGCTTCAACCTGAATTCGGCGCAGGTGCGCAAGGACCTGGCGTACTTCGGCGAGTTCGGCGTTCGAGGCATCGGCTATTACGTCTCGAGCCTGAAGGCCGAGCTCCAGCGCATCCTCGGGCTCGATCGGGAGTGGCCGGTCGCGCTCGTCGGCTTCGGTAACCTCGGCTCGGCGCTCTTCCACTACCGGGGCTTCGGGCGGCAGGGTTTCCGGATCGCCGTCATCTTCGACGACGATCCCGCGAAGGTCGGCCGCGAGGTCGACGGTGTCCCGATCTTCTCCACGCGCGATCTCGCGCGGGAGATCCAGGCTCGGCGCGTGCAGATGGCGATCGTCGCGGTGCCGGCCGAGGCGGCCCAGTCGGTGGCCGATCAACTCGTCGCCGCCGGGATCAAGGCCGTGCTCAACTTCGCGCCGGCCCGGATCCGCCTGCCGCGCGACGTCCGGCTCAAGGACGTCGACCTCTCCATCGAGCTCGAGACCCTCTCGTTCTACCTGGCGAAAGCTTCGCGGTAGGATGATGTGACGGGGCACGGGCCTCGCGAGCCCGGGCGCCCGTGCCCGGTTCGACATGCTGAGTGAGTGGGCCGCCTTCAGCGAGCTGGCGAAAGCCTTCGCCGAGGGAGAGGCCTGCCTGCGCGTCGCCGGACTCACCGGCTCGGCCCGGGCGATGGTCGTCGCCGGCCTGGCGAAGACGCATCCCCGGCCACTGCTCGTCGTGGCCGCCACGCTCGCCGACGCTCACCGCTTCACCCAGGACCTCAAGTTCTTCGGGACGCCCGCGGTGGAATTTCCCGAGCGCGAGCCGCGCCTGTGGCGGGGCGGGCGCCAGCGCGAGAGCGACGCCGAGCGGGCCGTCGTTTGTCGTCGCCTGCTCGCCGGCGAGCCGCTCGTCGTCGTGGCCACGCCGACCGCGATCGACGTTCCGCTTCCCAGCCCGACGGAGTTCCGCGAGGCCACGCTGCGCTTCACGACCGGCGACAGCCTCGATCGCGAGCTCTTGATCGAGGCGCTGGAGAAGGCCGGTTACGAGCGGACCGACACCGTCGTCGAGGTCGGTCAGTGGAGCGTGCGCGGTGGCATCGTCGACGTGTTCTCGCCGGCCCAGACGGCGCCGGCGCGGCTCGAGTTCTTCGGCGACGAGATCGAGTCGATCCGGCTCTTCGATCCGACGTCACAGCGCTCACAGGCCACGCTCGACGAGCTCCTTGTGCTTCCGTTGCACGAGGACGGCGCCAGTGCCGAGGCGGGGCGCGGCCTCCTCGACTATCTCCCGCCGACGGCCTCGGTCGTCGTCGACTCGCCGAAGCTGCTCGACGCCACTGACGAAGACGCGCCCGAGCGACCGCCGCTCGGCCAGCGCCTGGGCGGACGGCAGCGCCTCGAGCTCGAGCTGGTCGAGGGCGCCACCGGCCCCGCGGGGCTCACGCTCGACACGCGCTCGGTGACGCAGCACGCAGGAAAGTTCACCCAGCTCGCCGAGGAGATCGCGGGCTGGCGTCGCGAGGGCTTCACGGTGAGGCTGGCCGCGGCCGACGATCGCCAGGCCGACCACGTCCAGCAGATCCTGCGCGAGCACGGTGTGGAGGCGATCCGGGCCGCCAGCATCGACGCTCCCGAAGGACTGGCCATCGTCGTCGGGGAGTGCTCGTCGGGGTTCTCGATCCCCGCGCTGGGCCTGATCCTCGTCACCGAGACCGAGATGTTCGGCGCCCGGCGGCGAACGCTGCGGCGCCCGAAATACCAGCGGGGCTCACCCATCAGCGCCTTCACCGACCTCGAGGTCGGTGACCTCGTCGTTCACGAGGACCATGGCATCGGAAAGTATCTCGGCCTCAAGACCATGGCGGTGGGAGACCGCGACGGTGACTTCCTGCTCCTCGAGTACGCCGAGAACAACCGTCTCTATCTGCCCGTCGATCGGCTCGACCTGATCTCGAAGTACATGGGGGGCGACTCCACCGCGGCGCGCCTCGATCGGCTCGGCGGCGCGTCCTGGCAGCGGGTGAAGGATTCCGTCCGCGCGGCCCTGCGCGAGATGGCCGAGGAGCTCCTGCGGCTCTACGCCAAGCGGACGGTGGCCGACGGCCATCGCTTCTCGACCGACACGCCCTGGCAGCGCGAGTTCGAAGCCGCCTTCCGGTTCGAGGAGACCACCGATCAGCTCCGCGCCATCGAAGAGGCCAAGCGCGACATGGAAGGCGAGCGGCCGATGGACCGCCTCATCGCCGGTGACGTCGGCTACGGCAAGACGGAGGTCGCGCTTCGCGCCGCGTTCAAGGCGGTGGCCGATGGCACCCAGGTGGCCGTGCTGGTTCCCACCACGGTGCTGGCCCAGCAGCACTGGTCGACGTTCGTGGACCGCTTCACGCCGTTCCCGGCCAAGGTCGAGCTGCTCTCTCGCTTCCGCTCGCCGGCGGAGCAGAAGGCCGTCGTGGAGGGGCTCCGCCTGGGCACGGTCGATGTCGTCATCGGCACCCATCGCTTGCTGTCGAAGGACGTCGAGTTCAAGAACCTCGGCCTCCTCGTCGTCGACGAGGAGCATCGCTTCGGCGTCGCCCACAAGGAACGGCTCAAGCAGTTCCGGGCCGCGGTGGACGTGATGACGCTCACGGCCACGCCGATCCCCCGCACGCTCTACATGTCGCTCTCGGGTGTGCGTGACATGTCGGTGATCGAGACGCCGCCGCTCGATCGGCTTCCGGTGGACACCGTGCTCAGGCGCTTCTCCAAGGCGGTGATCAAGGAGGCGGTCGAGCGCGAGCTCCGCCGGGGCGGGCAGGTGTTCTTCGTCCACAACCGTGTCCAGTCGCTCCCGTCGATGGCGCGCCTCGTCCAGGAGCTCGTACCCGATGCGCGCATCGTCATGGCGCACGGCCAGATGCGTGAGCGCGAGCTCGAAGCGACCATGGTGAAGTTCGTGAGCGGCCAGGCCGACGTGCTGGTGTCGACGGCGATCATCGAGTCCGGGCTCGACATCCCGGCGTCCAACACGATCATCGTCAACCGGGCCGACCGGTTCGGGCTCGCCCAGCTCTATCAGCTCCGGGGGCGAGTCGGGCGCGAGCGCCAGCAGGCGTACTGCTACCTGCTGGTCCCCGCCGACGGCCGGGTCGACGAGCAAGCCCAGCGTCGGCTGCGCGTCCTGCAGGAGTTGACGGAGCTGGGTTCTGGCTTCAAGCTAGCGCTCCGCGACCTGGAGATCCGCGGGGCCGGCAATCTCCTGGGGGCCGAGCAGCACGGACACATCGCGGCCGTGGGATTCGATCTTTATTCGAAGCTCCTGGCCGAGGCCGTGGCAGAATTGAAAGGCGAACCGGCCACTGTGACGGTCGAGCCGGTGATCAGCGTCAACACTGAAGGATTCTTGCCTGAAGATTATGTCCCCGAGGTCAATCAGCGACTGGCCTTTTACAAGCGTCTGGCCGGCGCCAGCGGCGACGATGCCGTGGGCGAGCTCCGTGCCGAGCTCGCCGACCGCTTTGGTCCGCCGCCGCCCGAAGTCGAGCAGCTCCTCGACATCGTCCGCATCCGTGGCGCCGCCCGGACCCTCGGGATCGAACGGATCGAGGCCGGCTCCGGCCGCGCGCTCCTCACGTTCGCCCCATCCACCAAGGTGGAGCCGGCCACGCTCGTCGGGCTCGTGCAGAAGAGCCGGGGGCGTCTCGCCATGAAGCGTGAGTTCACCCTCGAAGCGTTGATCGCTCGCGGAGAGTGGCCGGTGGTGCGGGACGCCCTGCTCGCGCTGTTGTCCGAGATCGGTCGCGGATGAGGGCGCGCTTCGTGGCCGCCGTGCTGGCCCTCGCCGTCGGCGGCTGCGCCATGCCCATGCCGGGATGGGTCCCCTACCTCGGCAAGAAAAAGGGCGAGCCCATGGTTGCGCAGCCACCTCCGCCCGCGCCGGCGGCCACACGAGCCCCCGTGGTGACGAAGCCGCGCCCGCCGGAGAGCGAGGACGTGGCCGACCGCGTGGTCGCCGTCGTGAACAACGACGCCATCACGCTCGGTGAGCTGCAGGAGAACATCGCCATCTTCCGCCAGGAAAATCGCGACCGGGTCAGCGCGTCCGACGAGGAGCTGCAGAAGCAGTTCCTGGGGCGCCTCATCGACTCGCGGCTGCAGATCCAGGAAGCCGGGCGCGAGAAGATCACGGTCGAGGACGCCGAGCTCAACGAAGAGCTGGCCGACCGCATGAAGCGCTTCGGCGCCAAGACGCCGGAAGAGCTGGAGGCCCTCGTGAAGTCGCAGGGGCTCTCCTACGACACGGTGAAGAAGCGCATTCGCGACTCGCTGCTCGTCCAGAAGGTGATGCGCCGCAAGGTTTCACTCCGGATCTCGGTGACCGAGCCGGAGATCGATCGCTACATCGCCGACAACCGCGAGAAGCTCGAGGCCGGCCTCGGCTACCACGCGCGCCACATCCTCATCGTGCCCGCCGGCACCACGGATGCCGACCTGGAAGCGGCCCGCATTCGCGCCGACGTCATCCGCGCCCAGATCCTGGAGGGCGCGGACTTCGCCGAGCTGGCCCGCCACAACTCCGGAGACGCCAGCGCCAAGGACGGGGGCGATCTCGGTACCCTGAAACGGGGCGAGCTCGCCCAGGAGATCGAGGTCCGCATTCTCGCCTTGAAACCGGGCGAAGTCTCGCAGCCGTTCCCGTCGTCCCTGGGCTGGCACGTCTTCCGGCTGGAGTCGAAGGACATGCTCGAGGGTGAGGGCCTCCAGCGGGTTCGGCAGCAGGTCAAAGAGATCCTCTACCGTGAGAAGTACGAGGCGAGGATGGAGGCCTGGATCAAGGAGATGAAGGAACGAGCCATCATCGAGGTGCGGATGTGAAAAACGTTGACATCCTTGGATCCGGGTGAGAGCATGACCGTGCTGTTAGCAGTCCAACCCCGCAACGCCCTGCTTGATACACGCGAGTCACTGTGCGAACCACTAACTGACGCGGCAGCGAACGCCGCCCCCGGAGCCGTCTCATGAGCGCCCGCCGAGACCGAGGCCAAGGCAGCAACCCAACCGCCGAGAGTGCCGCTCAATCTGCCGCCGGAGGGATGAACCTCTCCGAGCTGAAAGAAAAGAGCATCCCCGACCTCAACGGCATTGCCCGCGAGATGAACATCCAGAACGTCGGCGGCCTGCGCAAGCAGGAACTGATCTTCAAGATCCTCCAGTCTCAAGCGGAGAAGGATGGGCTCATCTACGCCGAGGGCGTGCTCGAGGTCCTTCCCGACGGCTTCGGCTTCTTGCGTGCGCCCGACTACAACTATCTGCCCGGCCCCGACGACATCTACGTCTCGCCCTCGCAGATCCGGCGCTTCGACCTGCGCACCGGCGACACGATCTCCGGCCAGGTCCGTCCGCCCAAGGACTCCGAGCGGTATTTCGCGCTGCTCAAAGTGGAGTCGATCAACTTCGAGGCGCCGGAGGCGGCGCGCGACAAGATCCTCTTCGACAACCTCACGCCGCTCTATCCGATGGAGCGGCTGCGCCTGGAGCACACGACTGAGAACCTGACCACGCGGGTCATGGATCTTCTCTGCCCGATCGGCAAGGGCCAGCGCGGCATGATCGTGGCGGCGCCGCGCACCGGCAAGACGATGATGCTGCAGTCCATCGCGCACGCCATCGCGGCGAACCACCCCGAGGTCTATCTCATCGTGCTGCTCATCGACGAGCGGCCAGAAGAAGTCACTGACATGCAGCGGACCGTCAAGGGCGAGGTCATCTCCTCGACCTTCGACGAGCCGCCCCAGCGCCACATCCAGGTCGCCGACATGGCCATCGAGAAGGCCAAGCGCCTCGTCGAGCACAAGCGCGACGTGGTGATCCTGCTCGACTCGCTCACGCGGTTCGCGCGGGCCCACAACGCCATCATCCCGTCGTCGGGCAAGGTGCTCTCGGGCGGCCTCGACGCCAACGCGCTCCAGCGCCCCCGGCGCTTCTTCGCCACCGCCCGCAACATCGAGGAGGGCGGCTCGCTCACGATCATGGCGACCGCCATCGTGGACACGGGCAGCCGGATGGACGACGTGATCTTCGAGGAGTTCAAGGGCACCGGCAACATGGAGGTCCACCTCGACCGGCGGTTGATGGACAAGCGCATCTTCCCCACGATCAACATCGAGCAGTCGGGCACCCGCAAGGAGGAGCTGCTCCTCGAGAAGGACGAGCTCCAGAAGGTGTGGCTGCTCCGCAAGGCGCTGTCCCAGCTGAATCCCGTCGAAGCGATGGAGCTCCTGCTCGACAAGCTCAAGCTGACGAAGACGAACAAAGAGTTCCTGGCCTCGATGCACTCGATGGGTTAGTCCTCCGGCATCCGCCGGTGGCGTGAAACTCCCTGAAATCCCGGGGAGTTTTTGCGTTTTTGTGCCCGCCCTGGTATTCTCAGGCTTCGCGAGGGAGGTGGGCCGTGAAGGCTGGCATTCATCCGGATTACATCGACACGAAGATCACGTGCGCGTGCGGCGAGGTCATCCAGACTCGCTCGACGAAGCCCGACATCCGGGTGGAAGTCTGCTCGAAGTGCCACCCGTTCTACACGGGCAAGCAGAAGTTCATGGACACCGCCGGCCGCGTCGAGCGGTTCCAGCGAAAGTACAAGCGCCAGACGATCACGGCCAGCTGAACGGCCGGCCGGGCCGGACCGTCGCCGGGTGATCCACGATGCTGTTTGACAAGTTGCGGCAGATCGAGGAGCGCTCGGAAGAGCTGGAGCGCGCCCTCGCCGACCCCAGGATCTACGGTCAGCCGGCGGAGTTCGCCCGGCTTCGCAAAGAGCACGCCGACAGCAGCGAGATCGTCGACCGCTTCCGTGAGTACCGCGAAGTCCTGCGCCGTCTCGGCGAGGCGCGCCACCTCCTGACCGACGGCGGCGACCGCGAGCTGGCCGAGCTGGCCCAGCTCGAGATCGATGAGCTCTCGGCCCGCCAGACGGCACTCGAGAGCGATCTCAAGCGCCTGCTCCTGCCGCGCGATCCGAACGACGATAAGAACGTCTTCGTCGAGATCCGCGCGGGCGCCGGAGGTGACGAGGCGGGCCTCTTCGCCGGCGACCTGCTGCGGATGTACACGAAGTACGCCGAGCGCCAGCGCTGGAAGGTCGAGATCATGGACGCCAGCACGACGGGCGTCGGCGGCTACAAGGAAGTCATCCTCTTCGTCCAGGGCAAGGGCGCCTGGAGGCGACTGAAATTCGAGCGTGGGGTCCATCGCGTCCAGCGCGTTCCCGCCACGGAATCAGCGGGTCGTATCCACACCTCGACGGTCACGGTGGCGGTGCTCCCCGAGGCCGCGGACGTGGACGTCAAGGTCGAGGAGAAGGACATCCGCGTGGACGTCTATCGCTCCTCCGGCCCGGGTGGCCAGGGCGTGAACACGACCGACTCGGCGGTCCGCATCACGCACATTCCCACCGGCCTCGTGGTGACCTGCCAGGACGAGCGCTCTCAGCTCAAGAACCGCGCGAAGGCGCTGCGGGTCCTGAAGGCCCGCCTCCTCGAGCGCGCCCAGGAGGAGCAACAGGCCGCAATCGCCGCCGACCGGCGCAGCCAGGTGGGCACCGGCGAGCGCAGCGAACGCATCCGCACGTACAACTTCGCCCAGAACCGCGTGACCGATCATCGCGTCGGCGTCACCCTGCATCGATTGCCCGAGGTGCTCGAAGGGGACATCGACGAGGTGATCGAGGCGCTGGCCGCCGCGGAGCAGGCCGAGCGTCTGGAGCGGGTCGCCCAGTGAGCGCCGTGACGATCGCGTCCACGCGTGCCGCCATCGAGGCGGCCACGACCCGGCTCAGGGACGCCGGCGTGGACACCGCTCGCGTGGACGCCGAGTGGCTGATGGCCGGGCTCCTCGGAGTCGGTCGGGCTGCGCTCGCGGCGAATCTCGATGAGGAGCTGACCCCGGCGCTTGCCGCTCGCTACGACGCCGCGGTGACGCGCCGCGAGCGACGCGAGCCGCTCCAGCACATCCTCGGCTGGGAGGAGTTCTGCGGGCTTCGATTCACGGTGACGCCGGACGTCCTTGTCCCTCGTCCCGAGACTGAGATGCTGGTCGAGTGGACGCTGTCTCTGCTGCCACGCGCCGGCGCTCGCAGGCGACTCGCCATCGACGTGGGGACCGGCTCGGGATGTGTCGCGTGCGCGCTGGCCTTGGCCCGAACAGACGTCGACGTGGTTGCCATCGACGCCTCGCCCGCCGCCGTTGAGATTGCGCGTCGAAACGTGGTGGGCCTCGGGCTGAGCGGTCGCGTCACCGTGAGGGAAGGCCACCTGCTGTCCGGTCTCGGGGCCTGGCGCGCCGATCTCGTCGTCGCGAACTTGCCCTACCTGCCTGCGCCGGTGTTGGCCGGCCTGGCCCCTGAAGTCGTCGACCACGAGCCATGGGTCGCCCTCGATGGCGGACCCGACGGTCTGAGCGTGATCCGCTCGCTCGTCGCCCAAGCCCCGCGCTGGCTCGCGCCGGGCGGTGCGCTCGTCCTCGAGACCGCCGGTGGCGATCAGATTCCCGAGACGGCTGGCCTCATGCGCGCGGCAGGACTCTCGAATATTTCGACGCGGTGCGATTTGGTCGGGATCGAGCGATTCATTGCGGCATTTTTGCCGTCGATTGACGACGGCAGGGGGTGAGCTATGCCGGCACGACTCGAGATCGAGGGCGGCATTCCGCTGAGGGGCACCGTCAAGGTCAGCGCGGCGAAGAACGCGGCGCTGCCGGCGCTGGCGGCCGCGCTGCTGACGGCCGAGCCGCTCGTCTTTCCCAACCTCCCCGATTTGCAGGACGTCCGCACGATGATTCGCCTGCTGCAAACGTTGGGCGCGACCATCGACCGCAACGACGCTCGCGCCAGCGTCCGCGTCGCGCGAGTGCTGAAGGACGAGGCGGCGTACGAGCTCGTGTCGACCATGCGCGCCTCGGTCCTCGTGCTCGGCCCGCTCGTCGCCCGTCACGGCTCGGCGCGCGTCGCGCTGCCCGGCGGATGCGCGATCGGCGTGCGCCCCATCGATCAGCACCTGAAGGGCCTGGCCAAGCTCGGTGCGGAGATCGCGATCGAGAACGGCTACGTCGTCGCCCGAGCCAGCCGGCTTCGCGGCGCGTCGATCACCCTCGACATGGTGACCGTGACGGGCACCGAGAACCTCATGATGGCGGCAACGCTCGCTCAGGGCACGACGGTCATCGAGAATGCCGCGCGCGAGCCCGAGGTGTCGGATCTCGCCGCGTGCCTCAACGCGATGGGAGGACGCATCGACGGCGCCGGTACCTCGCGGATCGAGATCGAGGGCGTGCCGACGCTGGCCGGCGCCACGCACCGGATCGTTCCCGACCGGATCGAGGCCGGCACCCTGATCGTCGCCGGCGCCATCACCCGCGGTGACGTGACGGTGAGCGATCTCGTGCCCGACCACCTCGGAGCCGTGCTCGCCAAGCTCGAGGAGTGCGGCGTGGGCATCGAGGTCGGCTCGACGTGGGTGCGCGTGCGCGGGCCCGAGCGGCCTCGCCCGACCGACGTCGTCACGAGCCCGTTCCCCGGGTTCGCGACCGACATGCAGGCCCAGCTCATGACGTTGCTCGGGCTCGCCGACGGACAGTCGCGCGTGACCGAGACGATCTTCGAAAACCGGTTCATGCACGCGGCCGAGCTCGTGCGGCTGGGCGCCCGCATCGAGACCGAGGGCTCCACGGCGACCATCCGAGGCGTCCGTCACTACCAGGGAGCCCAGGTGATGGCGTCGGACCTCCGTGCCTCCGCCGCGCTGGTCCTGGCGGGGTTGGCCGCACGCGGTCGGACGGAAGTCGCCCGCGTCTATCACCTCGACCGGGGTTACGAGCGGATGGAGACCAAGCTGGCGAACCTCGGCGCGCGCATCGAGCGGCGAACGTGAGCGAGCGGCTCACGCTGGCGCTTCCCAAGGGCCGTCTGCTCGACGGCGCGCTGGGCCTCCTGCGCGATATCGGCGTGGACGGCATCGACGCCGATTCCCGCCGGCTGATCTTCACCGACCCGCAGCGCGGACTCCGCCTGCTCTTCCTCAAGCCGGCCGACGTTCCCGCCTACGTGACGTATGGCGCCGCCGACCTCGGGATCGTCGGCAAGGACATCCTGCTGGAGCAGGAGCCGGACGTCTACGAGCCGCTCGATCTCGGCTTCGGAGTCTGCCGGCTCGTCGTCGCCGAGCCGCGGGAGTTGTGGGAGCGCGACGATCCATCCAAGTGGTCGTGGGTCCGCGTCGCCACGAAGTACGCCCGGATGACGGAGCGGTACTTCTCCGAGCGCGGCATCCAGGTGGAGATCGTGCGTCTGGACGGCTCGATCGAGCTGGCGCCGCTGGTCGGGCTGGCCGAGCGCATCGTCGATCTCGTCCAGACGGGGGAGACGCTGAGGGCCAACGGCCTCGTCGAGGTCGCAGAGATCGCGCGCTCGACGGCGCGGTTGATCGTCAACCGGGCCTCCATGAAGACGGAGTACTCGGAAATCACGAACTTTATCGATCAATTGGCAAGCCGAACGCAGCCACGGCCACCTCGAACAGGCCACCTGCGGACCGAACCGGCCTCACGGACCCCGTTACAATGATCCGGACACTGGACGCGCGTGAGCTCGGCGCCGACGAGGTCGTCAGGCGACTGGCCCGGCCGCCGGCCGCCCTCGATCCCTCGATCCAGCGCGTCGTGGACGAGATTCTGGCCGACGTGCGTGCACGCGGCGACGCCGCCGTGCTCGAGTACACCGAGCGCTTCGACGGCCACGCGGCGCCGTCCGCGTCAGCGCTCGCGATCGCGCCGGCCGAGTGGGACGCTGCCGATCGCGCGCTGGCCAGCGATGTGAAGGCCGCCCTCGCCTACGCGGCTGAGCGCATCGAGCGCTATCACGCTGCCGCGCTGCCGAAATCGTGGAGGATCACCGACGAGCACGGCTCCGTACTGGGACAGGAGATCCGTCCGCTCGACCGTGTCGGCGTCTACATCCCGGGTGGTCGCGCGTCCTACCCGTCCACGGTGCTCATGACGGCGGTGCCGGCACGTGTCGCCGGCGTTCGCGACATCGTCCTGGTCACTCCGCCCGGGCGTGACGGCCGTGTCGATCCAACGGTCCTTGCGGCTGCTCGCATGGCGGGTGTGACGGAAGGCTGGAAGATCGGCGGCGCCCAGGCGATCGGAGCCCTGGCCTACGGGACCTCGACGATCCACCGCGTCGACAAGATCGTCGGCCCCGGCAACGTGTACGTCGCGCTCGCCAAGAGCCGCGTCTTTGGTGACGTCGGGATCGACATGGTGGCGGGGCCGAGCGAGGTCGTCGTCGTCGCCGACGCGATGGCCGATCCGGCCTGGATCGCCGCCGATCTCCTCGCGCAGGCCGAGCACGATCCGATGGCGCGGGCCGTCTTGATCACTGACGACGCCGAGCTTCCAGGACGCGTACAGACGGCGCTCACTGATCAGCTCGAGCGTCTGCCCCGCCGCACCATCGCCGCCGAGGCGCTGGCGCAGAACGGTGCCCTCGTGCGCGTCCGTTCACTCGATGACGCCGCCGACCTGGCGAACCGTCTCGCGCCCGAGCACCTCGAATTGCTGGTCCGTGTCCCGCAAGCGTTGCTCGGCCGCATCCGCCACGCTGGCGCCGTGTTCGTCGGCGGTCAGACGCCGGAGGTCGTCGGGGACTACGTGGCCGGGCCGAGCCACGTGCTGCCGACGGCGGGGACCGCGCGGTTCTCTTCGCCGCTGGGCACCGAGGATTTCGTGACGCGGACGAGCGTCATCGAGTACGCCGCCGGTGGACTCCAGGCGGCGCTGCCGCACCTGCGCGCATTGACGCGGATCGAAGGCCTCGCCGGGCACGGAGCGGCGGCGGAAGTGCGGGTCAACCCGAAGGCCGGAGGGAAAGGGCCATGAGTCGCCAGGACGAAGGCCGACAGGGGCGCGTCGAGCGGAAGACGAAGGAGACGGAAGTCGGGCTCCAGCTCAACCTCGACGGCACCGGCGCGGTCAAGGTGCGGACGCCCATTCCGTTCTTCAGCCACATGCTGGAAGCCTGGGCCAAGCACGGCCTGATCGACCTCAGCGTAGAGGCAAGCGGCGACGTCGAGGTCGACATCCACCACACCGTGGAGGACGTCGGGATCGTGCTGGGCCAGGCGCTCAAGCAGGCCCTCGGCGACAAGCGCGGCATCGTGCGCTACGGCACGGCCTTCGTGCCGATGGACGAGGCGCTCGTGCAAGCCGCCGTCGACATCTCGGGCCGGCCCTTCCTGGTCTTCAACGTGCCGGTGGCGCGAGCGCGCGTGTCGAACTTCGATCTCGACATGCTGCAGGAATTCTTTCGCGCCTTCGCGTTCAACGCCGAGATCACGCTCCACGTGACGATGCACTACGGCCACAACTTGCACCACGTCACCGAGGCCGTCTTCAAGGCGGTCGGGCGGGCGCTGGCCGAGGCGACACGACTCAACCCGCGCATCGCCGGAATCCTGCCCTCGACCAAAGGCACGCTGTGATCGCCATCGTCGATTACGGCCGAGGCAATCTCGGCTCGGTCGAGAAGGCCTTCGAACGGGTCGGCATGGACGCCGTCGTGACCCAGGACGCGAAGGCGGTGGACGACGCCGATGCCGTGGTCCTTCCCGGCGACGGCGCGTTTCACGATGCGATGTCCAATCTCGACCGTCTTGGCCTGACGCCGTCGCTGCGTCGCGCGCTCGACGGCCGCCGCCCGTTTCTCGGCATCTGCCTCGGCTATCAGCTGCTCTTCTCGCGCAGCGAGGAGTTCGGCGAGGGCCGGGGCCTCGACGTGCTGTCCGGCGTCGTGCGCCGGTTCGCGGCCGGTCGGAAGGTTCCGCACATGGGCTGGAATCGAGTCGAGCACGGCCAGCGGCTGCGGCTGTTCGAGGGGATCCCGGACGGCGCCCACTTCTACTTCGTCCACTCCTATTACCCCGAGATGGCGGTCAACGGGGTCGCCACGGCGTGGTGCGACTACGGTGTGCGCTTCGCCGCTGCCATCGAGCGTGGCGTCACCTTCGCCACCCAGTTCCACCCGGAGAAGAGCCAGCGCTGGGGCCTCCGTCTGCTCGAGAATTTCGCCGCGCTCGTGCGGGCAGCGACAGCGGCGCGCGCGTGACCATCATCCCGGCCGTCGACATCAAGGACGGCCGGTGCGTTCGCCTGCGCGAGGGTCGCGCCGACCAGGCCACGGTGTTCTCCGATGATCCGGTGGCCATGGCCGCTCGCTGGGCCGGTCTCGGCGCCGAGCGCCTGCACGTGATCGACCTCGACGGTGCCTTTGGCGCGGTCCGTCAGACGACGCTCGTCGCCGCCGTCGTCGCCGCGGTGGCGCCGGTTCCGGTCGAGGTCGGCGGTGGCTTGCGCGATCTGGCTGCGGTCGAGGCCACGATCGAGGCCGGGGCACGGTGGGTGGTGCTCGGAACGCGAGCCGCACTGGATGCTCGCTTTCTCGGCGAGGTGTGCCGCGCGTTTCCGGATCGCGTGATCGTCGCCGTGGATGCTCGGGGCGAACGCGTCGCCGTGAAGGGATGGACGGAAGTCGCCGACACGACGACAGCCGAGCTGGGGATGCGTGCGCGCGACGTGGGCGCGGCGGCGCTCCTCTACACGGACATCACGCGCGATGGCACGGAACAGGGACCGAACGTCGAGCACACCGAAGGGCTCGCGCGTACGGTCGACCTGCCCGTCCTCGCCTCGGGGGGCGTGGCCCGACTCGAGGACCTGCGACGGTTGGCGTCGATTCCGGGCGTGATCGGCACCGTGGTCGGACGCGCGCTCTACACCGGCGCCATCGATCTTCGTCAGGCGCTGACGGCGCTCGCATGCTGACCAAGCGCGTCATCCCCTGTCTCGACGTCAAGGACGGCCGCGTCGTGAAGGGGGTCCGCTTCGTCGATCTGCGCGATGCCGGCGATCCGGTGGCCGCCGCCGAGGCCTACGACGCGCAAGGCGCCGATGAGCTGGTCTTCCTCGACATCACGGCGTCGCACGAGAACCGGAAAATCATGCTCGGCGTGGTGGCTCAGACGGCGGAGCGGATCTACATGCCACTCACCGTGGGCGGCGGCATCCGGGGCATCGAGGACGTTCGCGCGCTGCTGCGGGCGGGGGCCGACAAGGTCTCGCTCAACACGTCGGCGCTCGCGCGACCCGAGCTGATCTCGGAGGCCGCTGAACGGTTCGGCAGCCAGTGCATCGTGGTGGCCATCGACGCGAGACAAACGCAGCCAAGCGATGCCTCGCGACCGGAGCCACCCCGCACCTCGAACAGGGCAGCTGCGGCGCAAGCCGGGCTGGCGGCTTCCGCGACAACATGGGAGGTCTACACGCACGGCGGTCGTCGGGCGGCCGGTCGCGACGCCGTCGAATGGGCTCGCGAGGCCGCCCGGCTCGGCGCCGGCGAGATTCTCCTGACGAGCATGGATCGTGACGGCACCAAGGACGGCTACGATCTCGAGCTCACGCGGGCCGTGTCCACTGCGGTGTCGATTCCGGTCATCGCCTCCGGCGGCGCGGGCACGCTCGAGCATCTCTGGGAAGGGCTCGTCGATGGATCGGCTGACGCCGTCCTGGCTGCGTCGATCTTCCACTTCGGCCTCCACACGGTCGCCGAGGCCAAGGCATACCTGCGCGAGCGAGGCGTCGAAGTGCGCCTCGAGCCATGACGATCGACGGCCTCAAGTTCGACGAGCGCGGGCTGATTCCCGCCGTGGTGCAGGAAGCGGACACCGGCGAGGTCCTGATGGTGGCGTGGATGGATCGGGAAGCGCTCGACACCACGCTGCGGACGGGGTTGACGCACTTCTGGTCGCGGTCGCGCGAGCGGCTCTGGCAGAAGGGCGAGACGTCGGGTCACGTCCAGCACGTACAAGGCGTCTACGTCGACTGCGACGCCGACGTGCTGCTCGTGCAGGTCCACCAGGAGGGTGTGGCCTGTCACACGGGCAACCGGACGTGCTTCTTCACGGCGATCAAGGCCGGACCGCCGGGGGCCACGATGATCGAGCGTCTCGAGCGGATCGTGGCCAGCCGAAAGACCGGCGCGCCCGCCGGGTCTTACGTGGCCGGGCTGCTCGCGCGCGGCGAGCCGGCGATCGCCCGCAAGATCGGCGAGGAGGCGACCGAGGTCATCACGGCCGCGCTCGGTGGCGAGGGCGACCGCCGCGTCGTGGAGGAGGTCGCCGACCTGTGGTTCCACACGATCGTCCTGCTCGGGGCGCGCGGCATCGCGGTCCACGACGTGCTCGAGGAGTTGGCCCGGCGACATCAGGCGCGCGCGACGCCAGGCGCGTGATCCCGTGCGGCAAGGGCGCCGGCCCTTCCTGATCGTGGCGGCGGCGCTCATCGCTGGTTGCGCGAGCCATCGCGTCGATCCTGGCGTGTTCCACTCGGCCAAGGGCTACCGCGTGACGATGCCCGGTTCTGGGTGGACCATGATCTCGGACGGCCACGCGGACCTCGAGCTGCGCGACGTCACCGACCGCGCCGGCATCCTCGTCCACGCCGAGTGTGACGCTCGGCGGGCGAGCCGGCCGCTCGCGTTCCTCGAGCGCCGGTTGCTGCACGGCCTGACCCGGCGGACAACCGTCGAGCGGGGCGAGGCGACCGTCGATGGCCATCGGGCCGCCCACACCGTGCTGGAGGCAGCCAATGGCCGGACCGGCTCGCGGATGAAGATCGAGACGTTCGTCGTGACCGACGGGCGCTGTGTGTATGACTTGATCTACGCCGCGGACCCGGCAGCCTTCGCGGCCGGCCGCGACGATTTCGCGCGGCTCGTCCAGTCGTTCGCCACGGAGTAGTGGATGGAAGCGTACCTCCGACGCACGGTGCTCTGGTATGGCGGCCTGAGCATCCTCGCCGCCAGCGTGGTGCGGAATCTGGCCCTCCCGCCCGCCTATCTGCAGCACGTGGTCCACGAGATCGAGGTGATGGGCGTGCGCTCGCTCGGCGTGGCCCTCGTCGCCGCCGTCTTCACGGGCATGGTGTTCGCGCTGCAGAGCGCCATCAACATGGCGCGGTTCGGCGCGGAAGCGTACGTCGGCCCGGTGAGCGCGCTGGCGATCCTCCGCGAGCTCGGGCCGGTGCTCACCGCCATTCTCGTGGGCGGCAAGGTCGCGTCCGGCATCACCGCCGAGCTCGGTTCGATGAAGGTCACCGAGCAGATCGACGCCCTTCGGACGCTCGGCGTGAACTACGTCAAACGCTTGATCGTGCCCCGGCTCCTGGCCGCGGTCGTCGTGTTTCCGCTCCTCACCGTGCTGTCCGACGCGGTCGGGGTGCTCGGCGGCATGATCATCATGAACCTCGAGCGCGGCGCCGACATGTACACCTACTGGAACGTGACGACCTACTGGGTCGTGCCGCGCGACTTCCTCATGGGGGTGGGCAAGAGCTTCTTCTTCGGCGGCATCGTCACGCTGATCGGCTGCTACAACGGCCTGAGCGTCGAGGGAGGCACGGAAGGGTTGGGGCGGGCAACGACGGCCACCGTCGTCCACGTCACGATGGGGGTGATCGTCTCCGACTTCTTCCTCACCAAGCTGTTTCTCATCTTCTTCTGGGGACAGTAAGGCGATGACAGCGATCGTCGAGGTCAACGACGTCTGGAAGCGCTTCGACAGCCTCGAAGTCCTCCAGGGCCTGTCGTTCGAAGCGTTCAAGGCCGAGACGCTCGTGGTCATGGGAGGGAGCGGCTCCGGGAAGACCGTGCTGCTCCGGCACATCGCCGGCCTCATCCAGCCGGATCAGGGCCAGATCAAAGTCTTCGGTCAGAACATCGAGGCGCTGAGCGAAGAGGAGCTCCTGCCGTTCCGGCGTCGTATGGGGTTCGTGTTCCAGGGGGCCGCGCTGTTCGACTCGCTCACGATCCACGAGAACGTCGCGTACCCGCTGCGCGAGCACATGCGGCTGTCCGAAGACGAGATCCAGGGGCGTGTGGTGGAGGCACTGGCGCGTGTCGGACTCAGGGAGGACGTGCTACCGCTCCTGCCCTCCGAGCTCTCGGGCGGCATGCGCAAGCGTGTAGGCATCGCGCGCGCACTCATGCTCGAGCCGGAGATGATGCTCTACGATGAGCCCACGGCGGGCCTCGACCCGACCAATGCCCACCTCGTCTCCGATCTCATCTCGGAAGTGCAGGCGCGGGTATGCGACACTTCCATCGTGGTCACGCACGATCTCGAGCTCACGCGAGCCGTGGCGACCCGCGTGGCCGTCCTCATCGACGGCCGGTTCGCGGCCCTCGGGCCGCGCGACGCCGTGCTCGACAGCGACGAACCGGCCGTCCACGCATTCCTGACTGGCGACGCGACGTCTTACCGTGTCTGACCGCCGCCGACTCGCCTCGCAGTTCCGGGTGGGCCTCTTCGTCATCATCGCGCTTGCCACGTTCCTGGGCATGATCTACGCGCTCGGCGCCCGGGCGCGCCTCTTCGAGGCGCGCTACACGGTCCACGCCGACTTCACCGAGGTGGGTGGCCTTACCGAAGGGGCGACCGTGCGCCTGGCGGGAGTGCAGATCGGCCGGGTGTCGGCGGTTCATCTGCCGTCCCAGCCCGGTGGCAAGGTGCGGGTGGATCTGAACATCACGCGGAAGTACGCCGACCGCATCCGCCAGAATTCCGTGGCCCGCATCGACACGCAGGGCCTGCTCGGCGACAAGATCGTGGAGATCACCGTTGGCACCCCCGACGCCCCGGTCGTCCCGCCCGACGGCATCATCGCGGCCCGCGATCCGGTGGACGTCGGCCAGGTGCTGACCCAGGGGACGGAGACCGTGAAGAACGTCGCCGCCCTCACCGAGAATCTCGGCAAGATGGCGCGGTCGTTCAATGAGTCGAAGGTCATGGACGATGTCTCGGCGACGACCGGGTCGGCCCGGCGGGCCACCGAGCAGCTCGAGCGGATCGTGACCGAGGCCCGGACCGGCCGCGGCTGGGCCCACGCCCTCCTCTACGAAGAGCCGGTAGCCTTGCAGAAGCTCAACGGGCTCATCACGGCCACCCAGAAGGTCCTCGATCGGGTCGAGCAGGGTGAGGGCGCCGTCGGGGTGCTCACGTCACCCCGCTCCACCGAGGCGGCCCGGAAGCTGGTGGCGGCCATGGAGCGCGTCGGGCGCGCCGCTGAGACGCCGAATGCCGAAGACGGCCTCCTGCCCGGCCTGCTCTTCGATCCGAAGTACAAGCAGGTCTTGGAGGACCTCCGTGTCGTCAGCCACAATCTGAGAGAGGTCTCGGACCGGATCGTCGGTGGTCGGGGGACGCTGGGCAGCCTGGTCAAGGACGACTCGAGCGACGCGGGTCTCCGCAGTGCGGTAGACGATCTGCGGGTGGCGGTGGGGAACCTGAAAGAGATCACGGCCAAGGTCAACGAGGGCGAGGGAACGCTCGGCGCCCTCATCGCCGATCCGACGCTCTACGAGCGTCTCGTCGCCATCCTCGACGGGGCCCAGCGGAGCACGATCCTGAAATACTTCCTCCGCCGACTTGGCGAGCAGGGGGATAAGGGCAAGAACGAGCCCGCTGCCTCCCCGGAGAGAAGATAGATGGTGCGCGACCGCAACGTCTATCGCTGCCAGCAGTGCGGCTTCGCCAGCCCGAAGCCCGGCACGTGCCCGGACTGCAAGCGGATGACCGGAGAGCTGATGGCCCTGGTCGAGGAGCGCGCTGCGCCAGAGCCGGGTGGCCGTCGGATCGGCCTGTCGAGCAGCCGGCCTCGCGCGCTCAGCGACATTACCATGGAGCACACGGACCGTCTCCGGACCGGCATCGGTGAGCTCGACCGCGTGCTCGGCGGGGGCGTGGTGCCGGGCTCGCTCGTGCTCATCGGGGGCGATCCGGGAATCGGCAAGAGCACATTGCTCATCCAGGCGGCTCGCGCGCTGGCGACGGCGGCGCCGCCGGTCTTGTACGTGTCTGCCGAGGAGTCGGCCGCCCAGGTGAAGCTGCGCGCCGAGCGCCTGGGCATCAGCAGCGATGGACTGCTCCTGTGGACGGAGACCGATCTCGTCACCGTGGAGGCCGAGCTCGACACCGTGAAGCCAAAGGTCCTGATCATCGACTCGATCCAGACCGTGTTTCTGCCCACGCTGGAGTCCGCCCCCGGCAGCGTGGCCCAGGTTCGGGAGTGCGGGGGACGGCTCATGACGATCGCCAAGGGGCGAGGGATCGCGACGTTCCTGGTCGGCCATGTCACCAAGGAGGGAGCCCTGGCCGGGCCTCGTGTCCTCGAGCACCTGGTCGACACCGTGCTCTACTTCGAGGGTGAGCAGCATCATGCCTATCGCGTCCTGCGCGCCGTGAAGAACCGCTTCGGCTCGACCAACGAGATCGGCGTCTTCCAGATGGCCGAACGCGGCCTGCTCGAGGTCAAGAACCCGTCGGGCTTCTTCCTGGCCGAGCGTCCCAAGGACGTCCCGGGCTCGGTCATCGTCGCAGGTCTCGAAGGCACGCGTCCTCTTCTGCTCGAGCTGCAAGCACTGGTGGCGCCTGCGTCCTTCGGGACGCCACGCCGCACCGTGCTCGGCGCCGACTACAACCGGGTCTGCCTGCTCCTCGCCGTTCTCGAGAAGCGCGCAGGAGTGCCGCTGGCCAGCCAGGACGTCTTCGTCAACGTCGCTGGTGGAGGACGCGTCATGGAGCCGGCGGCCGACCTCGCCGTCCTCGTTGCGGCCGCGTCGAGCTACATGGATCGTCCCGTGCGCGGCGACGTCGTGGTCCTCGGCGAGGTGGGCTTGACCGGAGAGGTGCGCGCGGTCACCGGGCTCGAGGCTCGCCTGCGTGAGGCGGCGCAGCTCGGCTTCACCCAGGCGGTCGTGCCCAGGAGCAACCTGCTCGAGACGCCTCGCCCACCTCTCGAAGCGCACGGCGTGGCGACGGTGCACGAGGCGCTGGACGTGCTCCTGTCATGAAGCTCCGCACCGTCCTCCTCGCGCGCGCGATGGTCGTCGCGCTCTCGGCCTGGGCAGGCGTCGAGCTGGCACCCGCCTTCCAGGTGCCGATCACTGCCGGGGCCGTCGCCGGCGCGTTTCTCGGCGGCATCGCGGTCTGGTTGGAGACCCGCGCCGTTGGCGTGCCGGTCGAGCGCCTCTTCTGGGGGACCGTCGGCGGATTCTTCGGGATCATCGCCGGCCTCGCCATCGGGACCGCGGTCGCTTCGATCGTGCCCAACGTCGGCATGGCCGGCGTCGGATTGCCCGCACTGCTCGGCGCGTACCTCGGCGCCGCCACCGCGCTGCGCCGCCGGGCCGACCTCGAGCCGGTGTCGGCCGTCCTCTTCCCAGGCGGCCGGCGGGGTGAGCTGTCGAAGGTGCTCGACACGTCCGTCATCATCGACGGCCGCATCACCGACGTGTGCGAGGCCGGCTTCATCGACGGAACACTGATCGTGCCGCAGTTCGTGCTGGGTGAGCTGCAACAGATCGCGGACTCGCCCGATACGCTGCGCCGGAACCGGGGCAAGCGCGGATTCGACGTCTTGCAGCGCTTGCAGCGTAGCCGCAAGGTGAAGGTCGAGATCATGGACACGGATTTCCCCCACGTCCGTGAGGTCGACCGCAAGCTGATCGAGCTCGGCAAGACGCTGGGCGCCAAGGTGCTCACCAACGACTACAACCTCAACAAGATGGCGGAGCTCAGCGGCGTGCCCGTGCTCAACATCAACGAGCTGGCCAACGCGCTCAAGCCCGTGGTCCTGCCCGGCGAGGCGATGCGCGTGCAGGTGGTGCGCGAGGGGAAGGAAGCCGGGCAGGGCGTCGCCTATCTCGACGACGGCACCATGGTGGTCGTCGATCACGGCCGTCGCTATCTCGGTCAGGCGGCCGACGTCGTCGTCACCAGCGTGCTGCAGACGACGGCTGGCCGGATGATCTTCACGCGTCTGCGCGACGAGGACGGCTCCGGACCACGTGGTGCGTGACGTGGCGGTGGTCATTCCGGCCGGCGGCGTCGGCACACGCCTGGGCCGGCGCACGCCGAAGCAGTTTCTCGCTCTCGGCGGCGCGCCGATCCTCGTCGCCACGGTCCGTCACTTCGTCCGACATCCTCGCGTCAATAGCGTCGTCGTCGCCGCGCCGGCGGCGCACGTCGAGCGGACACGACGGATGCTGGAGCGGGGGCGCGGGGCTCCGGTCACCGTGGTGGAGGGCGGCGGGACGCGCCAGGAATCGGTGAGCCGCGGCCTCGCCGCAGTGCCCGCCGACAGCGCCCTGGTCGTCGTCCACGACGCCGTGCGGCCGTTCATCACACGGGTGCTGATCGATGCCGTCCTCGGGGCCGCGCGGGCGACTGGCGCCGCCATTTGCGCTCTGCCGATCGCCGAGACCGTGAAGCGGGTGAGCGGCGGCGTGGTCGAGAGCACGGTCGACCGCGCGGAGCTCGTGGCGGTCCAGACGCCTCAGGCCTTTCGGGCGGATCTCCTGCGAGAGGCGCACGGCAAGGCCCGGCGCGACGGCTTCATCGGGACCGACGACGCGATGCTGGTCGAGCGCCTCGGCCAGAGCGTTCAGGTGGTGCCCGGGCTCGCCGAGAATGTGAAGATCACGACCCCGGTGGATCTCCGACGTGCGCGGGCTCGCGCCCGCTCGTGACGCGCGTCGGCTTCGGCTTCGACCTCCATCCCCTGCGACGCGGCAGGCCCCTCGTTCTGGGTGGCGTGACGCTCGAGTCAGAGGCTGGTCTCGACGGCCACTCCGACGCCGACGTCCTCTCTCACGCCGTCGGTGAGGCGCTCCTGGGGGCGCTGGCCATGGGCGACCTCGGCCGGCATTTTCCCGACACCGATCCCCGCTATCACGGCATCTCAAGCCTCGTGTTGCTCGAGAAGGTCATGGACCTGGTGCGGTCGCGCGGGGGCCGACTGGTGAACGTCGATGCCACCGTCCTGGCCCAGGCGCCACGGCTGCAACCCCACCTGGAGGAGATGGCCAAGCGGCTGGCGGACACGCTCGGCGTGGACCGGGGTGCCGTCAGCGTGAAGGCGAAGAGTCCGGAGGGCCTGGGCCTGCTGGGTCGCAAGGAGGGCATCGCCGCCATGGCGGTTGTCGGCGTGGAGGTGACGTGAGCCTCAGCGTCCACAACACCCTCACCCGCAAGGAGGAGGACTTCGTCCCACTCGTGCCCGGCGAGGTGAGGATGTACGTGTGCGGGGTCACGGTCTACGACCTCTGCCACATCGGGCACGCCCGGAGCGCCATCGTCTTCGACGTGATCCGCCGGTACCTGGCCTTCAAGGGCTATCGCGTGACGTTCGTCAAGAACTTCACCGACGTCGACGACAGGATCATCAAGCGCGCCAATGCCGAGGGCGTGAGCGCCCGCGAGATCTCGGAGCGCTACATCGCCGAGTTCTATCGCGACATGGACGCGATCGGCATCCTGCGGGGCGACGTCGAGCCCAAGGCCACTGACCATATCGAGCAGATGATCCGGCTCATCGAGCAGCTCGTCACGGCCGGTGTCGCCTACGTCGTCGAGGGTGACGTCTACTTCGAGATCTCGAAGTTTCCGGCCTACGGCCGATTGTCCGGCAAGAACCTCGACGAGCTGCTCGCCGGCGCCCGCGTCGAAGTGGACGAGCGCAAACGCGACCCGCGTGACTTCGCGCTGTGGAAAGCGGCCAAGCCTGGCGAGCCGTCGTGGCCGAGTCCCTGGGGGGATGGACGCCCCGGCTGGCACATCGAGTGCTCGGCCATGGCGATGGAGTATCTCGGCTCGACGTTCGACGTCCATGGCGGGGGCGAGGACCTCGTCTTTCCCCACCACGAGTGCGAGATCGCGCAGTCGGAGGCGGCGACCAGGAAGACGTTCGCTCGGTACTGGGTCCACAACGGGTTCGTGAATCTGGGCGCCGAGAAGATGTCCAAATCCCTGGGCAACACGCTGCTCATCCGCGAGCTGGTGAAGCGCCACGATCCGGACGCGCTGAGACTCTGGCTCCTCGGCACCCACTACCGCCATCCGGTCGAGTTCTCGGAGGAGCGCTTGAACGAGGCGGGGCGTGCGCTCGAGCGCTTCAGCCGCCTGTTCCGGGAAGCCGCCCGCTATGCATGGCCGCCGGGGCCGGTTCCGGATGCGTTGCGTCAGTTCCGTCTCCGCTTCGAGGCGGCGATGGACGACGACTTCAATACGCCTCAGGCGCTCGGCGCTCTGTTCGATCTTGCACGCGCGCTGTATGAACACGTCGAGCGCACCGAGGAGGCTGACGCTCAACAGGCGCTCGTGGCCGGAGTCGACGAGGTCAAGCGTCTGGGCGGTGCGCTGGGCCTGTTTGCGAGCGGCGTGACCGTCGCGGGCCCGCCGGCGGAGGTTGACCGCCTCGTCAGCGAGCGTTCCGACGCCCGCAAGCGGCGTGACTGGCGACGTTCCGACGAGCTGCGCGATGAGCTCCAGAAGCTTGGATGGTCGGTCGAGGACACGCCCAGCGGCCCTCGACTGACGCCGCGTCGTTGAGCGACGTCCTCTTCGGACGAAATCCCGTCCGCGCACTCCTCAAGGGTGGTGGACGGAGGACCGATGAGATCGCCGTCCTCGCCGGGGCGGCCGGCCCGCTGGCCGAAATGGTGGCGCTGGCTCGCCGGGCCGGGGTGAAGGTCTCATATCGCACACGCGACCAGCTCACCGCCATCGCCGGGTCGCCTAACCATCAGGGTGTGGTCGCCCGCGTCGCCGCCGCCGAGTACGCGGAGCTGGACGACCTCCTCGACATCCCATCGGGGCGGGATGAGCCCGCGTTCTTTCTGGCGTTGGACCAGGTCCAGGACCCGAGGAATCTCGGCGCCGTGCTTCGGTCCGCCGACGCCCTCGGGGTCCATGGCGTGATCGTTCCGAAGCATCATCAAGTCGGGCTCACGGGTGCTGCGGCCAAGACCGCGATGGGCGCCGCCGACTCGGTCAGGGTGGCGCGCGAGACGAATCTCGCGACAGCGCTCGAGAAGCTCAAGCAAGCAGGCGTGTGGATTCACGGGGCTGCCGCGACGGGAGGGGTCGCCCCGTGGGACGCCGACCTGACGGGCCCTCTCTGCCTCGTCCTGGGAAGCGAAGGCGGCGGCCTGAGGCCGCTCATCGCGAGGACTTGCGACGTTCTGTTGACCGTGCCGATGCTCGGCCAGGTCGGTTCCCTCAACGTATCGGCAGCTACCGCGGTCATCTGTTACGAGGTCGTCCGGCAGAGGCATGCCCGGCGAAAACTCCTTGACTTAACAGAGACTCGAAACTAATGTGAAGTTTTGTCTGTGCTGGCGTAGCTCAGGGGAAGAGCAACTGCCTTGTAAGCAGTGGGTCGGGGGTTCAAATCCTCCCGCCAGCGCCAGCCAACTGTTGTTAGATTCCGAGGAGTTCCGAGACATCATACCGGCAGGTTCGGGGAGGTACCCAAGTGGTCAAAGGGGGCAGACTGTAAATCTGCTGGTTTCGGCCTTCGGAGGTTCAAACCCTCCCCTCCCCACCACTTGCGCACGAGGCGGCCTTTACATGGGCGGGAATAGCTCAGCGGTAGAGCGCCAGCCTTCCAAGCTGGGGGTCGCGGGTTCGAATCCCGTTTCCCGCTCCAAGCGATATCGAGGAGCCCACGGCTTTGCCGGGGGCGACGAACGTCGGGGGTTTGGGGGCCATTTCGGGGCCCCCATGACGATTGGCCACGCCCATGTAGCTCAGTCGGCAGAGCGCGTCCTTGGTAAGGACGAGGTCTCCGGTTCAATCCCGGACATGGGCTCCATCGCCCTCGAGAGGATTGTCGCGGCCAACGGAGGTCAGTGATGGCGAAGGCGAAGTACGAGCGGACGAAGCCGCACGTGAACATCGGGACGATCGGGCACATCGACCACGGCAAGACGACGTTGACGGCGGCGATCACGAAGGTGCTGCACACGAAGAACAAGGCGATCGCGGTGCGGGAGTACGGGTCGATCGATAACGCGCCGGAAGAACGGGAGCGGGGGATCACGATCGCGGTGGCGCACGTGGAGTACGAGACGGACAAGCGGCACTACGCCCACATCGACTGCCCGGGGCACGCGGACTACATCAAGAACATGATCACGGGGGCGGCCCAGATGGACGGGGCGATTCTGGTGGTGGCGGCCAACGACGGCCCGATGCCGCAGACGCGGGAACATGTCCTGCTGGCGCGGCAGGTGAACGTCCCGTTCTTGGTTGTTTTCATGAACAAAGTCGATATGGTCGACGATCCTGAAATTCTCGACCTGGTCGAACTCGAGGTCCGTGAGCTTCTCAAGAAGTACCAGTTTCCGGGGGACGAGGTGCCGGTGATCCGGGGGTCGGCGCTGCAGGCCAACGAGAAGCCGGAGGACCCGAAGGCGGCGGAGGCGATCTTCAAGCTGATGGCGGCGGTGGACAGCTATATTCCGACGCCGCCGCGGCCGGTGGACAAGCCGTTTCTGATGCCGATCGAGGACATCTTCTCGATCACGGGGCGGGGGACGGTGGTGACCGGGCGAGTCGAGCGAGGGATCGTGAAGGTGGGCGAGGAAGTGGAGATCGTGGGGATCCACGCCACGCGCAAGAGCGTGGTGACGGGCGTGGAGATGTTCCGGAAGCTGCTGGACGAAGGGCAGGCGGGGGATAATATCGGGGCGCTGTTGCGGGGGGTGGACAAGGACGAGGTGGAGCGGGGGCAGGTGCTGGCCAAGCCGGCGTCGATCAAACCGCACAAGAACTTCAAGGCCGAGGTGTACGTGCTGACGAAGGAAGAGGGGGGGCGGCACACGCCCTACTTCAACGGGTACCGGCCGCAGTTTTACTTTCGGACGACGGACGTGACGGGGGTGTGCACGTTGCCGGCGGGGGTGGAGATGGTGATGCCGGGGGACAACGTGACGCTGGCGATCGAGCTGATCCAGCCGATCGCGATGGAGAAGGAGCTGCGATTCGCGATCCGCGAAGGGGGCCGCACGGTGGGCGCCGGCGTCGTCACCGAGATTCAGGAATAGTGGACGGCCATGCGCGACATCATCTCGCTCGCATGCACCACGTGTCAGCGTCGGAACTACTCGACGACCAAGAACAAGCGGACGCATCCCGACCGCATGGAGTTGAAGAAGTATTGCCGGTGGTGCCGCAAACACACGCCGCACAAGGAGACGAAGTAGTCGCCGCCGCACGGAGGGGTGTAGCTCTAACGGCTAGAGCACCGGACTCCAAATCCGGGGGATGGGGGTTCGAATCCCTCCACCCCTGCCACCATATATTGGACCGAGGGCAGTGACATGGGCTTCCTGACGCGGGCACGAGAATTCATCCGCGAAGTCCTCGTCGAATTCCGTAAGGTGACCTGGCCCAGCCGGCAGGAGCTCGTGAACTCGACGACCGTGGTGATCGTGGTGACGGTCGTGCTCGCGTTCTTCCTGGGTGCGGTCGACATCGGGCTGGCGAGAGTCGTGGAAAGGATCCTGAGATGAGCGCAGAGGGGACGGCCACGACGACCAAGCAGTGGTTCGTCGTACATACCTACTCGGGCTTCGAGAACAAGGTCGCCGAGGCCATCCAGTCGCGCGCCAAGATCTTCGGGATGGGCGAGAAGGTCTCGCGCGTCCTGGTCCCGACCGAGAAAGTGGTCGAGGTGCGCAACAAGCAGAAGCGGGAGACCGAGCAGAAGTTCTTCCCCGGCTACGTGCTCGTCGAAATGGAGCTGAGCGACGAGACCTGGCAGCTCGTGCGCGCGACGCCCAAGGTGACCGGCTTCGTCGGCTCGGGCACGCGGCCGGTGGCGCTCAGTCAGGATCAGGTCGACGAGATCCTGCGTCAGATGGAAGCCGGCGCGGAGAAGCCCAAGCCGAAGTCGGTCTTCCAGCGTGGCGACAAGGTGCGGGTCATCGACGGACCGTTCGTGAACTTCCAGGGGACCGTCGAGGACATCAACCCGGAGCGGGGCCGTATGAAGGTGGTGGTACCTGTCTTCGGACGTCCCACGCCGGTCGAGCTCGAGTACTACCAGGTGGAACGACTGTGAAAAAGGTCCAGGCCGTCGTCAAGTTGCAGATCCCGGCGGGGAAGGGGAATCCCTCGCCGCCGGTCGGCCCGGCGCTCGGACAGCACGGCGTGAACATCATGGAGTTCTGCAAGGGGTTCAATGCCCAGACGCAGGGGCAGGAAGGTCTGATCCTTCCGGTCGTGGTGACCATCTATCAGGATCGGTCGTTCACGTTCGTGGTGAAGACGCCGCCGGCCGCGGTCCTCCTCAAGCGGGCGGCCGGGATCGCCAAAGCGTCGGCGATTCCTCACAAGGACAAGATCGGTAAGGTGAGCCGCCAGCAGGTCCGGGAGATCGCGCAGACGAAGCTGGTGGACCTCAACACCGAGAACATCGACGCCGCGATGCGGATCGTCGAAGGCACCGCCCGCAGCATGGGCATCGACGTCGTCTAACGATCAGGAGCGCAAGCCATGGCGACGGTTCTCACGAAGAAGGGTGGCAAGCGGTACGCGACGGCGACGGCCAAAATCGAGCCGGAGCGTGAACACACGGTGGAGGAGGCGGTCGGCGCGCTGAAGGCGATGCCGGGCGCGAAGTTCGACGAGTCCGTCGATCTGTCGCTCCGGCTCGGCGTCGATCCCAAGCACGCCGATCAGATGGTGCGCGGCGCCGTCGTCCTGCCTCACGGCATCGGCAAGTCCATCCGGGTTGCCGTCTTCGCCAAAGGCGAGAAGGAGCGGGAGGCGCGCGAGGCGGGGGCGGATGTGATCGGCGCCGAGGATCTCGTCGAGAAGGTCCAGGGCGGCTTCATGGAGTTCGACACGGCGATCGCCACGCCGGACCTCATGGGTCAGGTCGGACGCCTCGGCAAGGTACTGGGTCCACGCGGCCTCATGCCGAACCCCAAGCTCGGCACGGTCACCTTCGACGTGGGACGGGCGGTGCGCGAAGCCAAGGCGGGGAAGGTCGAGTTCCGCGTCGACAAGGCGGGTAACGTCCACGTGCCGGTCGGTAAGCGTTCGTTCAGCCCCGAGAACATCGTCGCCAACGCGCTGGCCGTGATCGAGGCGATCGTTCGCGCCAAGCCCGCGGCGGCCAAGGGCACGTATCTCCGGACGCTCACGCTGTCCAGCACGATGAGCCCCGGCATCAAGATCGATCCCGTGCGGACGGCCAACCTGTTCAAGAAGCAAGGAGCCTGAGCGTGCCCACGGAAGCCAAGGTCAAGGCGGTCGACGAGCTCAAGCAGCGCCTGGACGGCGTGAAGACGGTCGTGCTCACCGAGTACCGGGGCCTGACCGTGCGGCAGCTGTCCGATCTGCGCAAGCAACTGCGGGCCGTGTCCGCGCACTACAAGGTCGTGAAGAACCGGCTGGCCAAGATCGCCGTCGACGCGACGGATCTGAGCGCGCTGGCCCGTCACCTCAACGGCCCGACCGGGATGATCGTCTCGAACAGTGACCCGGTGGCCGTGGCCAAAGCGCTCCAGGCGTTCACGAAAGCGAATCAGGCGCTCACGATCAAGGCGGGCTACGCCGATGGTCAGGTCCTGGAACCGGCCGGACTGAAGGCGCTGGCCGATCTACCCTCGCGAGACGCGCTGCGCAGCCAGCTGCTCGCCGCGCTCCAGGGACCGCTGGCCCAGCTCGTCGGCTTGCTCGCGGCCCCGCAACGCGAGATCGCCTACGTCCTGCAGCAGCGCGGGGCCCAGGCCGCCGCCGAAGCGGCCGCCGACTCGAACGGACACGCATAGCGGAGTGATGGGGCCGTGGTCGCGCGGCGCGCGACGCGGTCGATGAAGCGGTAAGGGAATATCGCGGCGGGGCGCGCCGGGGGAGAACGAGGGGGGCGTTGCCCCCCTCAGTTGAACAGAAGCGACAGCCCGGGTGCCCGCACCCATTACAAAGGAGAGGCCATGGCCACGATCGAAGAAATCGCCGAACAACTCGACAAGCTCTCGCTGCTCGACGCCGCGAAGCTCTCGAAGCTGCTCCAGGAGAAGTGGGGCGTGTCGGCGGCAGCGCCCGTGGCCGTTGCGGCCATGCCGGGATCGGCGGGTGGCGCCGGCGGCGGGGCCCCGGCCGTCGAGGAGAAGACCGACTTCGACGTGGTTCTGATGGCGGCCGGTGAGAAGAAGATCCAGGTCATCAAGGTGGTGCGCGAGTTGACCGGTCTCGGCCTCAAGGAGGCCAAGGACCTGGTCGACGGTGCGCCCAAGGCGGTGAAGGAGAAGATCGCCAAGGCCGAGGCCGAAGAAATGAAGAAGAAGCTCGAGGAGCAGGGCGCGACCGTCCAGGTCAAGTAGACGCCGATTCCGGGGCGGCGATGTGATCGGGGCGAAACCCTTAATCCTCAGGAGAAGCCATGGCAGGGACCATTCAGTGCGGGCGCCGCAGCCGCAAGGACTTCGGCAAGATCCCGTCGATCGTGGAGATCCCGAACCTCATCGAGGTGCAGAAGCGGTCGTACGAGACGTTCCTCCAGAAGGACATCGAGGTCGAGCGGCGTGAGGACATCGGCCTGCAGGCCGTCTTCAAGTCCGTGTTTCCGATCGCCGACTACAACGACAACGCCCTGCTGGAGTTCGACTCCTATCACTTCGGCGATCCGAAGTACACGGTGGAGGAGTGTCACGATCGCGGCATGACGTTCGCCATTCCGCTCAAGGTCACCCTCCGTCTCGTCGTCTTCGATCACGACAAGGAAGCCAAGACGAAGACGATTCGTGAGCAGCGGGGCCAGGAAGTCTACCTGGGCGAGCTGCCGCTCATGACCGACAAGGGCACGTTCATCATCAACGGCACCGAGCGCGTGGTGGTGAGTCAGCTCCAGCGCTCGGCCGGCGTCTTCTTCGACGACGACAAGGGCAAGACCCTGGCCTCCGGCAAGTCGCTCTTCTCGGCCCGCGTCATCCCCTACCGGGGCTCGTGGGTCGAGTTCGACTTCGACGCCAACGACGTGCTCCACGTGCGCGTGGATCGGCGCCGGAAGATGCTGGCCACCGCGTTCCTCCGCGCGTTCTGGTTCCTCGAGAAGAACCACATCCTCTCCGACGAGGAGATCCTCAGCCACTTCTACGAGACGGAAGAGGTGCTGTCGTTCGAGGAAGGCAACGCCTGGGTGAAGTTCAACCCCGAGGCCCACGTCGGCGCGAAGGTGGCCGAGGACGTCAAGCCGCCGCGGCACCGCGAGCCGCTGGTCGCGGCCGGCAAGGTCCTGAACACCAAGCTCGTCGAGAAGCTGCTCGAGGCCGGCGTCGAGAAGATCGCCGTCCGCGCCGAGGCGTTGGTCGGCCGCCACTCCGCGTCCCGCATCGTCGACACCGAGAGCGGCGAGGTCGTCCTCGAGCCGAACGCCGAGATCACCTCGACCGTGCTCTCGTCGGTGATGAGCCGGCGGGTGGCGCCGTTCAAGCTGCTGGTGATCAGCCCCGGCAAGGTCGACAGCTCGATCTACGAGACCCTGGCCAAGGACCACTTCAAGAATCCCGACGAGGCGCTGGTCGAGATCTACCGCCGGCTGCGGCCGGGCGATCCACCGACCATCGATTCCGCGCGCGCGCTCTTCCGCGGCATGTTCATGGACGCGCGTCGCTACGACCTGGCCCGCGTCGGGCGATTCATGGTCAACGAGAAGCTGGGCATCAGCGCATCCGCCAACGCCAAGACGTTGCGGAGCGAGGACGTGGTGTCCGTCATTCGGCACCTGCTGGCCGTCAAGCTCGGCAGCAAGCCCACCGACGACATCGACCACCTCGGCAACCGGCGCGTGCGCTCGGTCGGTGAGCTGCTGGAGAACCAGTTCCGCGTCGGCCTCACCCGCATGGAGCGGGCCGTGAAGGAGCGTATGTCGATCTCCGACATCGCCGCCCTCATGCCCCACGACCTGATCAACGCCAAGCCGGTGTCGGCCGTCGTGAAGGAGTTCTTCGGCTCGTCCCAGCTGTCGCAGTTCATGGACCAGACTAATCCGCTGGCCGAGCTGACCCACAAGCGCCGGCTGTCGGCGTTGGGACCGCGCGGCTTGTCCCGCGAGCGCGCCGGGTTCGAAGTGCGCGACGTGCACCCGACCCACTACGGCCGCATCTGCCCGATCGAGACGCCGGAAGGCCCGAACATCGGCCTCATCTCGTCGCTCTCGACGTACGCCCGCACCAACGAGTTCGGCTTCATCGAGACGCCGTACCGGCGGGTGACCGAGGGCCGCGTCACCGACGAGATCGAGTTCCTGACCGCGTTGAAGGAGGAGAAGTTCGTCATCGCCCAGGCCAACGCCGAGATCGACCGCAACGGCAAGTTCGTACAGGAGCGGGTGTCGGCGCGCAAGGGCGGTGAGTTCCGGATGGTGGCCCCGGAAGAGCTGCATTACATGGACGTGTCACCCAAGCAGCTCGTGTCGGTGGCGGCCTCGCTCATCCCGTTCCTCGAGAACGACGACGCCAACCGTGCCCTCATGGGCTCCAACATGCAGCGGCAGGCGGTCCCGCTGCTGCAGCCGGAGGCGCCGCTGGTCGGCACCGGCATGGAGCACGTGGTGGCGCGCGACTCCGGCGCCGTCATCGTGGCCAAGCGCCCCGGCGTGGTCGAGTACGTGTCGGCCGATCGCATCGTGGTCCGGGCCGAGAGCCGCTCGAAGAAGGCGGATCCCGTTCAGGACCTGCCGCTCGACATCTACAACCTGACCAAGTACCGGCGGTCGAATCAGAACACGTGCATCAACCAGAAGCCGGTCGTGCGGAAGGGCCAGCGGGTGTCCCAGGGCGACGTCGTGGCCGACGGGCCGGGCACCGACCAGGGCGAGCTGGCGCTCGGCCGGAATGTTCTCGTCGCCTTCATGCCGTGGGGCGGCTACAACTTCGAGGACGCGATCCTGGTCTCCGAGCGGCTCGTGAAGGACGACCGCTTCACCTCGATCCACATCGAGGAATTCGAGATCCAGGCCCGCGACACGAAGCTGGGCAAGGAAGAGATCACGCGCGACATCCCGAACGTCTCCGAAGAGGCCCTCAAGGACCTGGACGATTCGGGTATCGTGCGCATCGGGGCCAAGGTCAAGGCCGGCGATATCCTGGTCGGCAAGATCACGCCGAAGGGCGAGACGCAGCTCACGCCCGAGGAGAAACTGCTCCGCGCGATCTTCGGTGAGAAGGCCGGCGACGTCCGCGACACCTCACTGATGGTGCCGCCCGGCATCGAAGGCACCGTGGTCGACGTCAAGGTGTTCTCGCGGCGCGGCGTCGACAAGGACGAGCGCGCCAAGTCGATCGAGGAAGAGGAGATCGCGCGCCTGGAGAAGGATTACCAGGACGAGATCGCCATGGTCGAGATGGAGCGCGACCAGAAGCTGAAGAACCTCCTCGTGGGCAAGACCTCGGTGGCCGATCTGTTCGATCCGACCAACAAGGTCCGGCGTGTGACCAAGAAGGGTGATCGCGTCGAGCGGCCCGACCTCGACAACTTCTCCTGGAACGAGCTGAAGAAGATCAAGGTGAAGGAGGACGAGGGCCTGGCCCAGATGATCCGCCGCATCGAGGAGCTGGCCGAAGAGCAGATCGCCATCTACGACTCGATGCTGGAAGACCGCATCGGCCGTCTGCGCCGCGGCGACGACCTGCCGCCCGGCGTGATCAAGATGGTCAAGGTGTACGTCGCCGTGAAGCGCAAGCTGTCGGTCGGCGACAAGATGGCCGGCCGCCACGGCAACAAGGGCGTGGTGTCCAAGATCATGCCCGAGGAGGACATGCCGTACCTGCCCGACGGCACGCCCGTCGAGATCGTGCTGAACCCGCTCGGCGTGCCGTCCCGGATGAACGTGGGACAGATCCTGGAAACCCACCTCGGCTGGGCGGCCCGCGCGCTCGGTTTGTGGGTCGCCAGCCCCGTGTTCGATGGGGCGACCGAGGAGGAGATCAAGGAGCACCTGAGGGAGGCCAAGCTGCCGCAGTCGGGCAAGACCATGCTTCACGACGGACGAACCGGCAAGAGGTTCCACCAGGAGGTGACGGTCGGCCAGATCTACATCATGAAGCTGGCCCATCTGGTCGACGACAAGATGCACGCCCGCTCGATCGGGCCGTACTCGCTGGTCACCCAGCAGCCGCTGGGCGGCAAGGCGCAGTTCGGCGGGCAGCGGTTCGGCGAAATGGAAGTGTGGGCGCTGGAGGCCTACGGGGCCGCGCACACGCTCCAGGAGATGCTGACCGTGAAGTCCGACGATGTGGAGGGGCGTAACCGCATCTACGAGGCGATCGTCAAAGGCGAGAACTTCCTCGAGCCCGGCACACCGGAGTCGTTCAACGTGCTGGTGAAGGAGCTCCAGAGCCTGGCCCTCGACGTCGAACTGGTGACCAAGGACGGGAAGAAGGCGTCCTGAGCCCCCTCGACAAAGGAGAAGACTGAATGCTGACGGATCGGCCTTTCGGCAGCCTGATCAGAGAGGAGAAGCCCACCAAGGACTTGTGGGGCATCCTCGATCGGCATGCGAAGCCCATCACGTTTGACGCGATTCGCATCAAGCTGGCCGCGCCCCAGAAGATCCGCGACTGGTCGCACGGCGAGGTGAAGAAGCCGGAGACCATCAATTACCGGACCTTCAAGCCGGAGCGCGACGGCCTGTTCTGCGCGCGCATCTTCGGCCCGACCAAGGACTACGAGTGCGCCTGCGGCAAGTACAAGCGCATGAAGTTCGCCGGCGTCGTCTGCGACAAGTGCGGCGTCGAGGTCACGCGCGCCCGCGTGCGCCGCGAGCGCATGGGCCACATCGAGCTGGCCTCGCCGGTCAGCCACGTGTGGTTCTTCAAGGGCCTGCCCTCGCGCATCGGGCAGCTCCTCGACATGTCACTGCGCGAGCTGGAGAAGATCCTCTACTTCGAGGAGCACGTGGCTCTCGAGTCGAAGATCCCGGCCATCAAGAAGAAGGATCTCGTCTCCGTGGACAAGGCGCGCAAGACGATCGACGAGCACGGCCCCGACAGCCTCAAGGTCGGCATGGGCGCCGAGGCCATTCGCGAGCTCCTGCGCGACCTCGACCTCGACGCCCTCGCCCGCGACCTGCGCGCTCAGATGCTGGGAGAGACCTCGGTCCAGAAGCGGAAGAAGATCGTGAAGCGCCTCAAGGTCATCGAGGCGTTTCTAAAATCCGGTAACCAGCCGGACTGGATGATCCTCGAGGTCGTCCCCGTGATCCCGCCCGAGCTGCGCCCCCTGGTGCCCCTTGATGGCGGACGCTTCGCGACCTCGGATCTCAACGACCTCTATCGCCGCGTGATCAACCGGAACAACCGGCTGAAGCGGCTGATGGACCTCAAGGCCCCCGAGATCATCATCCGCAACGAGAAGCGGATGCTCCAGGAAGCCGTGGACGCGCTGTTCGACAACGGCCGGCGCGGCCGCATCATCACGGGCCCCAACAACCGCCCCCTGAAGTCGCTGTCCGACACGCTCAAGGGCAAGCAGGGACGCTTCCGCCAGAACCTGCTCGGCAAGCGGGTGGACTACTCCGGGCGCTCGGTCATCGTGGTCGGCCCGTACCTCAAGCTCTACCAGTGCGGGCTCCCCAAGAAGATGGCGCTCGAGCTGTTCAAGCCGTTCATCCTCCGCAAGCTCGAGGAGCGCGGCATCGCGTCGTCCATCAAGGCCGCCAAGAAGTACGTCGAGAAGGAGCGGCCGGAGGTGTGGGACATCCTCGACGACGTCATCAAGGAGCACCCGATACTCCTGAATCGTGCGCCGACGCTCCACCGCCTCGGCATCCAGGCCTTCGAGCCGATCCTGGTTGAGGGCAAGGCCATCGAGATCCACCCGCTGGTCTGCACGGCCTTCAACGCCGACTTCGACGGCGATCAGATGGCGGTCCACATCCCGCTGTCCATGGAGGCGCAGCTCGAGGCCCAGGTGCTGATGCTGTCGGCCAACAACATCCTGTCGCCGTCGAACGGCGCGCCGATCGCGGTGCCCACGCAGGACATGGTCCTCGGCATCTACTACCTGACCAAGGAGCGCCTCTCCACGCCCGAGCACCCGGTCCGCGGCGAAGGCCGGCTGTTCGCCGACGCCGAGGAGGTCCGGATCGCTTACGACAACGAGGACGTCGACCTGCAGGCTCGCATCCGCCTGCGCTGGCGGGGCGAGATCATCGAGACCACGGTCGGCCGCACGATCTTCAACGAGATCGTGCCCGAGGCGTTGCGTTTCGAGAACCGCGAGCTGAAGAAGAAGGAGGTCACCGCGCTGGTCGGCCGCTGCATGAACACGCTCGGCAACGAGGTCACGGTGCAGTTCCTGGACGAGCTGAAGGACCTCGGCTTCCGCTACGCCACGCTGTCGGGGCTGTCGATCGGCATCGACGACATGCACATCCCGTCGTCGAAGGAGCGTCACATCACCGAGGCCCGGCGGCTGGTCAACGAGGTCGAGCAGCAGTACCAGGACGGTGTCATCACCAACGGTGAGCGCTATAACAAGGTCGTCGACATCTGGGCCCACACCACCGAGCTCATCTCCGAGGAGATGTTCCGCGAGCTCGAGGCGGGTGAGCAGGGTGGCGAGTTCAACCCCATCTACATGATGGCCGACTCGGGCGCCCGCGGCTCCCGCCAGCAGATCCGCCAGCTGGCCGGCATGCGAGGCCTCATGGCCAAGCCCTCGGGCGAGATCATCGAAACGCCCATCACGTCGAACTTCCGCGAAGGCCTCACGGTGCTGGAGTACTTCACCTCGACTCACGGCGCCCGCAAGGGATTGGCCGACACGGCGTTGAAGACGGCCGACTCCGGCTATCTGACCCGGCGCCTGGTCGACGTGTCCCAGGACGTGATCGTCAGCGAGTACGACTGCGGCACCGTGAAGTACATCGAGGCCACGCCGCTCGTCGAGGGCGGTGACATCATCCAGTCGTTGCGCGACCGCATCGTCGGCCGCGTGGCCGCCGAGGACATCCGCGATCCGCTGTCGAACGAGATCATCGCGCAGGTCAACGGCGAGATCACCGAGGAGCTGGCCCAGAAGATCGAGGACGCCGGTATCGAGCGCGTCCGTATCCGGTCCACGCTCATCTGCGAGACGAAGCGCGGCGTGTGCGTGATGTGTTACGGCCGCAACCTCGGCTCGGGCCGCCTGGCCGAGCTGGGCGAGGCGGTCGGCATCATCGCCGCGCAGTCCATCGGCGAGCCGGGCACCCAGCTCACGATGCGGACGTTCCACATCGGAGGAACGGCCAGCCGCGTCGTCGAGGCCTCCAAGCACGAAGCGAAGGGCGCGGGCACCGTCCGCTACCACAACCTGCGTACGGTGCAGAACCGCGATGGGGACCTGGTGGCGACCAACCGTAACGGCGAGATCGGCGTCGTGGACGAGCGCGGGCGGGAGCGCGAGCGCTACCCCGTCGTGTACGGCGCCAAGATCAAGGTCAAGCTGGACCAGAAGGTCAAGCCGCGCACGGTGCTCGTCGAGTGGGACCCGTTCACCAACCCGATCCTCACCGAGTTCACCGGACGGGTCGAATACCAGGACATCGTCGAGAACGTGACCGTGCGCGAGGAGTTCGACGAGGTCACCGGTCTGGCTCGCAAGGTCGTCATCGAAGATCCGGACGGGCGGCTCCAGCCCGGCGTGATCATCCGCGGCCAGGCGGGCACGGAGACGGGTGAACGGCATCGCTATCCGTTGCCGGTGGGCTCCAATCTCACCGTTCCCGACGGGGCGGAGATCTTCGCGGCCGACATCATCGCGAAGATCCCGCGTGAGACGACCAAGACCAAGGACATCACCGGCGGTCTGCCGCGCGTGGCCGAGCTGTTCGAGGCGCGCAAGCCGAAGGAGCAGGCGGTCATCACCGAGATCGATGGCCGTGTCGAGATGGGCGGGTTCGTCAAGGGCATGCGCAAGATCGTCATCCGGGCCGACAACGGCGAGACCAAGGAGTACCTGATCCCGCGCGGCAAGCACATCAGCGTTCACGAGGGCGACCGGGTGAAGGCCGGTGAGCCGCTCATGGACGGCTCGCCGAATCCGCACGACTACCTGGCCGTCCTCGGCGATCGCGAGCTCCAGAAGTACCTCGTGAACGAGGTCCAGGAGGTCTATCGACTGCAGGGCGTGACGATCAACGACAAGCACATCGAGATCATCGTGCGCCAGATGCTCCGTCGTGTCCGCATCGAGGAGGTCGGCGACACCGATTTCGTCGTGGGCGAGCTGGTGGACAAGTTCGTCTTCCAGGAGGAGAACGAGCGCGTGATCGGCCAGGGCAAGCGGCCGGCCACGGCCAAGCCCGTGCTGCTCGGCATCACCAAGGCGTCGCTGTCGACCGACAGCTTCATTTCGGCGGCGTCGTTCCAGGAGACCACGCGCGTGCTGACGGAGGCCGCGATCTCCGGCAAGACCGACGATCTGCGCGGTCTGAAGGAGAACGTCATCGTCGGGCGGCTGATTCCGGCCGGCACCGGACTCAACAACTACACGCGGGTGGAGGTGCTCACGCCGGGCGGCGAGGCGGTGAAGCCGCTCGACCAGGTCCTCACGCTCGGGCCGCCGCCGAGTGACGGTACCGAGGAGTCGGACGGCTCGGTGGCTGCTGCCGGATGAGGTGTGGTGAGGCCTGAAACTTTGACATCACAGGGTGTTTCAGATATAAAGTTAGAGTTTTGTCGCCGGACCCGGCAGGTTTGGCGTCAGGAGAGCCATGCCGACCATTAATCAGCTCGTGCGTAAGGGCCGAGAGGCCATGCGGAAGAAGTCGAAGACGCCGGCGATGCAGGCGTGTCCTCAGAAGCGGGGCGTGTGCATTCGCGTGTACACGACCACACCGAAGAAGCCGAACTCGGCCTTGCGCAAGGTGGCCCGCGTGCGGCTCACCAACGGCCTGGAAGTGACGTCGTACATCCCGGGGGTCGGCCACAATCTCCAGGAGCACTCGATCGTGATGATCCGGGGTGGCCGTGTGAAGGACCTTCCCGGTATCCGCTACCACATCATTCGCGGCACGCTGGATACGGCCGGCGTGGCCGGCCGCAAGCAGAGCCGGTCGAAGTACGGCGCCAAGGCGCCCAAGGGAGCCGCGTAGGCCATGCGGCGCGCCGGGGCGGCCAAGCGGGAAGTGCTTCCGGATCCGAAGTTCGGGAGCCGGCTGGTGACGAAGTTCATCAACATCATGATGCTGCGGGGCAAGAAGTCGACGGCCGAGCGCATCATGTACGACGCCATCGCGGCCGTCGAGGACCGGTCCAAGCAGGAAGGCATCAAGATGTTCAAGACGGCCATCGACAACGTGAAGCCGGCCGTCGAGGTGAAGTCGCGCCGCGTGGGCGGCTCCACCTATCAGGTGCCGGTGGAGGTGCGGCCGGAGCGGCGGACGTCCCTGGCCATGCGCTGGATGATCGTCGCCGCGCGCCGTCGGCCCGAGCGGAGCATGTCGGACAAGCTGGCGGCCGAGCTGCTGGACGCGGCCAACAATCGCGGCTCCGCCGTGAAGAAGCGAGAGGACACCCACAAGATGGCGGAGGCCAACAAGGCCTTCGCTCATTACCGCTGGTAAACGGGGGAACGACGAAGAGGGGGGCCACGTGCTGACCCCCCTCTTCGCATGTGTAGCCGAACAAAAAGGGGCGACATAGTGCAGCGGCAGTTTTCATTAGAAAAAACGCGCAACATCGGCATCATGGCGCACATCGATGCCGGCAAGACGACCACCACCGAGCGCATCCTCTATTACACGGGGCGGTCGTACAAGATCGGCGAGGTCCATGAGGGCACCGCCACCATGGACTGGATGGTGCAGGAGCAGGAGCGTGGTATCACCATCACCTCGGCCGCCACCACGTGCTTCTGGCGCGACTGCCGGGTCAACATCATCGATACGCCCGGCCACGTGGACTTCACGGTCGAGGTCGAACGCTCGCTCCGTGTGCTCGATGGGGCGGTCGCCATTCTCGACGCCGTCTCCGGCGTGGAGCCGCAGACCGAGACCGTGTGGCGCCAGGCCGACAAGTACCGGGTGCCCCGCATCGTGTACGTGAACAAGATGGATCGCATCGGCGCGGACTACTACCGCTGCCTGGACATGCTGCGCCAGCGGCTGGGTGCTCATCCGGTCCCGGTGCAGATCCCGATCGGGCGCGAGGACGAGTACGTCGGGCTGATCGACCTCATCAACGAGAAGGCGCTGGTCTGGGACGAGGACGACGAGACACTCGGCAAGGAGTACAAGCAGGTCGCGATTCCGGCCGATCTGCGCGATCAGGTGAAAGAGTACCGGGAGAAGATGATCGAAGGGCTGGCCGAGGTCGACGAGCATCTGATGGAGAAGTACGTGCACGGCGAGGCGATCACCGCCGACGAGCTGAAGAAGGCCGTGCGCAAGGGCACGATCGCCATGACGCTCTTCCCGGTCCTGTGCGGCGCCTCCTTCAAGAACAAGGGCGTGCAGGCGCTGCTCGATGCCGTCATCGACTTCCTGCCCTCACCGCTCGAGATTCCGGCCATGCAGGGCATCAACCCGGAGACGCGCGAGACCGAGGTGCGCAAGGCCGCCGACAACGAGCCGTTTGCGGCGCTCGCCTTCAAGATCATGAACGATCAGCACGTCGGCCAGCTCGTGTTCCTGCGCGTCTACTCGGGACAGCTGCCGTCCGGCTCCGCGGTTTACAACTCGACCAAGGACAAGAAGGAGCGGGTCGGCCGTCTGCTCCGGATGCACGCCAACAAGCGCGAGGAGATCGACGGCGTGGCCGCCGGTGACATCGCCGCCGTCATCGGTCTCAAAGCGACCACGACCGGCGACACGCTGTGCGACCCCGACAAGCCCATCGTGCTGGAGTCGATGAGCTTTCCCGATCCCGTCATCGCGGTGGCCATCGAGCCGAAGACGAAGGCCGACGAGGAGAAGCTCGGGATCTCGCTGTCGCGGCTGGCCCTCGAGGACCCGACGTTCCGGGTCACGACCGAGCAGGAGACGTCCCAGACGCTCATCCACGGCATGGGTGAGCTGCATCTCGAGATCATCGTGGACCGCCTCCTCCGCGAGTTCCGTGTGGAGGCCAACGTCGGCAAGCCGCAGGTCGCCTACCGTGAGACCATTCGCCGCCGGGCCGAGGCCCAGGGCAAGTTCGTGCGCCAGACCGGCGGCCGCGGCCAGTACGGCGACGTGGAGCTCGAGGTCGAGCCCGCCGAGCCCGGTGAGGGCATCGTCTTCGAGAACAAGATCGTGGGTGGGTCGATTCCCAAGGAATACATCGCCCCGGTCGAGAAGGGCGTGCGGGAGGCGCTGGAAACAGGCGTGCTCGCCGGCTATCCGATGGTGGACGTGCGGGTGCGGCTGACCGACGGGTCGTATCACGAGGTCGATTCCTCGGAGATGGCCTTCAAGATCGCCGGCTCCATGGGCGTGAAGGAAGCCTGCCGCAAGGCCAAACCTGTTCTGCTCGAACCCATCATGGACGTCGAGGTCGTGACGCCCGAGGAGTACATGGGCGCCGTCGTCGGCGACCTCAACAGCCGCCGGGGCCGCATCGTCTCCATGGAGGCGCGCGGGACCTCGCAGGTCATCCGGGCCAACGTGCCGCTCGGCCAAATGTTCGGCTATGTGACGGATTTGCGATCGATGTCACAGGGGCGCGCGACCTCCACCATGCAGTTCGCGCGCTATGAAGAAGTGCCGACCGCCGTTGCCGAGGAGATCATGGCGAAGGTCGCCGGTAAGCCGGCTCAGCGCGTCGGCTCCCGCTAGAACTCGCGAGACCGGAGGAACGCAGATCATGGCGAAGGCGAAGTACGAGCGGACGAAGCCGCACGTGAACATCGGGACGATCGGGCACATCGACCACGGCAAGACGACGTTGACGGCGGCGATCACGAAGGTGCTGCACACGAAGAACCAGAAGATCGCGGTGCGGGAGTACGGGTCGATCGATAACGCGCCGGAAGAGCGGGAGCGGGGGATCACGATCGCGGTGGCGCACGTGGAGTACGAGACGGACAAGCGGCACTACGCCCACATCGACTGTCCGGGGCACGCGGACTACATCAAGAACATGATCACGGGGGCGGCCCAGATGGACGGGGCGATTCTGGTGGTGGCGGCCAATGACGGGCCGATGCCGCAGACGCGTGAACATGTGTTGCTGGCTCGGCAGGTCAACGTTCCCTTTCTCGTCGTCTTCATGAACAAGGTGGACATGGTGGATGACCCGGAGATTCTGGACCTGGTGGAGCTGGAGGTGCGGGAGCTGTTGAAGAAGTACCAGTTTCCGGGGGACGAGGTGCCGGTGATCCGGGGGTCGGCGCTGCAGGCCAACGAGAAGCCGGAGGACCCGAAGGCGGCGGAGGCGATCTGGAAGCTGATGCAGGCGGTGGACAGCTACATTCCGACGCCGCCGCGGCCGGTGGACAAGCCGTTTCTGATGCCGATCGAGGACATTTTCTCGATCACGGGGCGGGGGACGGTGGTGACCGGGCGGGTCGAGCGGGGGATCGTGAAGGTGGG
>QHTB01000129.1 GCA_003220615.1 Candidatus Rokuibacteriota bacterium | reverse complement strand
CAAGCCGCACAAGAAGTTCAAGGCCGAGATCTATGTGCTGACGAAGGAGGAGGGGGGGCGGCACACGCCCTACTTCAACGGGTACCGGCCGCAGTTTTACTTTCGGACGACGGACGTGACGGGGGTGTGCACGTTGCCGGCGGGGGTGGAGATGGTGATGCCGGGGGACAACGTGACGCTGGCGATCGAGCTGATCCAGCCGATCGCGATGGAGAAGGAGCTGCGGTTCGCGATCCGCGAAGGGGGCCGCACGGTGGGCGCCGGCGTCGTCACCGAGATCACGGAGTAGAGCATGGCGACGTTGACCGCCGATCAGAAGATCCGCATTCGTCTCAAGGCCTACGATCATCGCCTGCTCGATCGGTCGGTCAAAGAGATCGTCGAGACCGTGCGCCGCACCGGCGCGCGGGTGGCCGGGCCGGTGCTGCTGCCGACGATGATCAACCGGTGGACGGTGCTGCGCTCACCTCACGTCGACAAGACGTCGCGCGAGCAGTTCGAGATGCGCACGCACAAGCGCCTGCTCGACATCGTCGATCCCACGCCGGCGACGGTCGATTCGCTCATGAAACTCGATCTCCCGGCCGGCGTGGACGTGGAGATCAAGCTGTGATGACGGTCGTCGGGGCGGCGTAGCCCCAGCCAGGGAAGGCGATGGCGCGGAAAGAAGGACTGATCGGACGTAAAGTCGGCATGACCCAGGTGTTTGCCGACGACGGGAATCAAGTACCGGTGACGGTGATCCAGGCCGGCCCGTGCACGGTCGTCGGCGTCCGGACGCGTGACAGCCACGGCTACGACGCGTTGCAGCTCGGCTTCGAGGCGCGGAAGAAGAACGTGACCAAGCCGATGGCCGGACACTTCAAGAAGGCCAACGTCGAGCCGATGCGTATCGTGCGCGAGATCCGCCTGGACAAGGCCGAGACGCTCCAGGGCTATCAGGTCGGCCAGGCGGTGACGGCCGAGCTGTTCAAGCCGGGGGAGCTGGTCGACGTGGTCGGGGTGACGAAGGGCAAGGGCTTCCAGGGCGGCGTCCGGCGCTACGGCTGGTACGGCGGCGACGCGACCCACGGCTCCATGTTCCACCGCGCCCCGGGCTCCATCGGCGCCTCCTCGGATCCTTCCCGCGTGTGGCCGGGTCATCATCTGCCGGGCCGCATGGGCGGCGAGCAGCGCACCGTGCTCAACGTGAGTGTCGTGCGCGTCCTGCCCGAGCAGAGCCTGCTGCTGCTGCGCGGCGCGGTCCCCGGGGCCAACGGCAGCCTGGTGATGATTCGCAAGAGCGTGAAGATCACGAAGGCCCAGCAGCAACAGAAGACCGAGAAGAAGTGATGCCGACCGTCGAAGTCCTCGGCGCAAAGGGTGGCAAGGGCGGCACGCTCGACCTCAAGCCGGAGGTGTTCGGCGTCGAGGTGCGGGTGCCCCTGCTCCATCAAGCGGTGACGCGCGAGCTGGCCGATCGCCGCGCCGGCACCCACGACACCAAGGGCCGCAGTGAGGTGTCGGGCGGCGGCAAGAAGCCGTGGAAGCAGAAGGGCACCGGCCGCGCCCGCCAGGGCTCCATCCGCGCGACCCAGTGGAAGGGCGGCGGCAAGCCGTTCGGTCCCACGCCGCACGGCTACGAGAAGGACATGCCGCGCACCATGCGGCGCGAAGCGCTACGGGCGGCCGTGGCGGCCAAGGTCGCCGCCGGCGAGCTGAAGGTCGTGGACGCTGTCGACGCCGGTGATGGAAAGACGAAGTCGCTCGTGACGCAGCTCACCGGCTGGGGTCTGGCCGAGGCGCCCACGTTGCTCGTCGTGCAGACGCTCGGCGAGCCGGTCAGCCGGGCGGCGCGCAACGTGCCGTGGCTGACGGTCGAGACGCCGTCGCACGTGTCGGTGTATCAGCTCCTGCGCTGCCGCCAGGCGCTCTTCGAGCGGAGCGCGTTGCTCGCGCTCCAGGAGGCGCTGAGCGAATGAGCCGAGAGCCGCGCACGGTCATCATCAAGCCGATCATGACCGAGAAGAGCATGCGTCAGAAAGAAGAGGGCAACGTCGTGACGTTCCAGGTGCAGCCCGACGCCAACAAGGTCGAGATCCGCATGGCCGTCGAGCGCGTCTTCAACGTGAAGGTGAGCGACGTCCGCACCTCCTCGTACGAGGGGAAGCTCAAGCGGATGGGCCGGCACCAGGGCCGGCGTCCGAGCTGGAAGAAGGCCGTCGTGCAGCTCGCGCCCGGCCACAAGATCGAGCTCGTGGAGGGCGCCTGAGCCATGGCCATCCGGACCCTGAAGCCAACGTCCCCGGCCCGGCGGTATCTGACGTATGTCGTCCGCGACGACGTCACCAAGTCGACGCCGGAGAAGAGCCTCCTCACCGCCAAGCGGAGGACGAACGGCCGCAACGCGTATGGGCGCATCACCGTGCGTCATCGGGGCGGCGGGCACAAGCGGATGCTGCGCGACGTCGACTTCCGGCGCGAAAAGTTCGGCATTCCGGCGCGGGTGGAGGGCATCGAATACGATCCGAACCGCTCGGCGCACCTGGCCCTGCTCGTTTACCGCGACGGCGAGAAGCGTTACATCGTGGCCCCCTACGGACTCAAGGCGGGCGACGTCGTGATGTCGGGGCCGCAGGCCGACATCCTGCCCGGCAACGCGCTGCCGATCCGGAACATTCCGGTCGGCACGCTCGTGCACAACGTCGAGCTCCAGCCGGGACGTGGTGCCCAGCTCTGCCGAAGCGCCGGTGCTCAGGCTCAGCTCCTGGCCAAGGAAGGCGACCGCGCGACGCTGAAGCTGCCGTCCGGTGAGGTCCGCCTCATCGGTCTCGACTGCATGGCCACGATCGGTCAGGTGGGCAACCTCGACCACGAGAACGTCTCGATCGGCAAGGCTGGCCGCGTGCGTTGGCGTGGCTTCCGGCCGACAGTGCGCGGCACGGTCATGAACCCAGTCGACCATCCCATGGGCGGCGGCGAGGGCAAGGGGAAGGGGAATCACCCCATGACTCCGTGGGGCAAGCCGACCAAGGGCTACAAGACCCGACGGGGCGCGCGGCCGTCGGACACGTGGATCGTGACGCGACGGAAGAAATAGGAGCCGGGGATGGGACGCTCGCTCAAGAAGGGCCCGTACATCGACGAGACACTGCTCGGTCGCATCGAAGAGATGAACCGCTCGCGCCAGAAGAAGGTCCTCAAGACGTGGTCGCGGCGCTCGACGATCGCCCCGGAATTCGTGGGCCACACCCTGGCCGTCCACAACGGCAAGAAGTTCATCCCCGTCTACGTGACCGAGAACATGGTCGGTCATCGCCTCGGCGAGTTCGCGATGACGCGGACGTTCAAGGCGCACGGCCAGGCCGAGAAGGCCTCGGCGTCGCCGACGGGAAAGACCTAGGCCATGCGCACGTTCGCGCGCGCACGGTTCGTGCGGGTGTCGTCCCGGAAGGCGGGGGTCGTGCTCGAGCAGATCCGTGGCAAGTCGGTGGCCGACGCCCTGGCGACGCTCCAGTACACGCCGCGGATCGCGGCCCGCTTGATCGAGAAGGTGCTGCGCTCGGCGATCGCCAACGCCGAGCACAACCATCAGGTCCGGAACCTCGACGACCTGCGCGTGGTGCAGGCCACGGCGGACGGAGGGCCGTCCCTCAAGCGCGTGCAGCCGCGCGCGATGGGCCGCGCGTTCTTCATCAAGCACCGCACGAGCCATCTGATGGTTGCGGTCAGTGACGAGGTCAACGGCGCCCGCCTGGCGCCTGCACCGGAGCGCGCGCGCCCACCGGCAGCTCGGCCGGCCGCCGCCGCGGAAACCCCAGACGCGAAGCCGGCGGCCCGGACGAAGGCGCCCCGGGGCGGAGGCAAGGCGGCGGCCTCGAAGCGTGGAGCGGGCAAGGGGAAGAGATAATGGGCCAGAAGACACATCCGATCGGCTTTCGCCTGGGCGTCACGCGGACGTGGTCGTCGCGGTGGTTCGCGACCAAGAACTACGCGAAGCTGCTGCACGAGGACGTGAAGATCCGGCGCTACATCAAGGACCAGCTCTATCACGCCGGGATCTCCCGGATCGACATCGAGCGCTCGGCGAATCGCGCCCGGATCACCGTGGCGACGGCGCGGCCGGGGATCATCATCGGCCGCAAGGGCGCCGAGGTGGAGCGGCTCAAGAACGAGCTGCAGGCGCGGACGCAGAAGGAGATCTACCTCAACATCGAGGAGGTCATCCATCCCGAGCTCGACGCCCAGCTCGTGTCCGAGAACGTCGCGTTGCAGCTGCAGAAGCGCGTGGCCTTCCGTCGGGCGATGAAGAAGGCGGTGACGTCCTCGCTACGGCTGGGCGCCGACGGGATCCGGATCGCCTGCTCCGGGCGCCTGGGCGGCTCCGAGATCGCCCGCCGCGAGTGGTATCGCGACGGTCGGGTGCCGCTGCACACGCTGCGCGCCGACATCGACTTCGGGATGGCCACCGCCCACACGACGTACGGGACGATCGGCGTGAAGGTCTGGATCTTCAAGGGCGAGGTGCTCGCCAAGGCGCCCGCGGAGGCCTAGAGGACCGTCCATGCTGATGCCCAAGCGCGTCAAGTACCGGAAGGCCCAGCGCGGTCGCATGCGGGGCAAGGCCCAGCGCGGTTCGACCCTGGCCTTCGGTGAATACGGCCTCAAGGCGCTCGAGCCTGGCTGGGTCACGAACCGCCAGATCGAGGCCGCGCGCGTGGCCCTCACCCGAAGCCTCAAGCGGGGCGGCAAAGTCTGGATCAGGATCTTTCCCGATAAGCCGGTGACGAAGAAGCCCGCCGAGACCCGGATGGGCAAGGGCAAGGGCAACCCGGAAGAGTGGGTCGCCGTCGTGAAGCCGGGTCGGATCCTCTACGAGATGGAAGGCGTGACGGAAGAGATGGCCCGGGAGGCGTTCCGCACCGCCGGCCAGAAGATGGGCATCGAGACGAAGTTCGTCAGCCGCGTGCGAGCGCTCTGAGGCGAGACGATGAAACCGGCCAAGTGGCGGGATCTGAGCGAGGACGAGATGCGGCAGAAGGTGCGTGAGCTGTCGGAGGAGGTCTTCAACCTCCGCTTCCAGCTCTCGATGGGCGTGGCCAAGAACCCATCCCGCCTCAGCCAGGCCCGCCGTGACGTCGCCCGGGCGCTGACGATCCTGCGAGAGCAGGGCGCGCGTGTGGAGGTGCCCACCGTGCCGGCGGCGATCGCGGCGGTCACGGAGCCCAAGGCGCCGAAGAAGAAGGCGTCGACCCGGCGTCGGGCCGCGGCGGCCACGAAGACCAGGACCACGAAATCAGCGGCGAAGAAGACGCCGGCGAAGAAGGCGAAGAGGGCATAGAGCATGGCGCTCGGTGACCGGAAGACGCGAGAAGCCGTGGTGGTGAGCGACGCCATGCAGAAGACGCGCGTGGTGAGGATCGAGCGGGTGTATCGGCACCCGCGGTACGAGCGCGTCGTGCGGAGCGCCAAGAAGGTCAAGGCGCACGACGAGGCGAACGAGAGCCGCGTGGGCGACCGCGTGCTGATCGAGGAGACGCGCCCGCTCTCGAGGGAGAAGCGGTGGCGGATCAGCAAGATCCTGACCCGCGTGTCCTGACCGATGATCCAGCCACGCTCGATGCTCGACGTCGCGGACAACTCCGGCGCCAAGAAGGTGCAGTGCATTCGGGTCATGGGCGGAGCGAACAAGCGCTACGCCTCCCTGGGTGACACCGTCATCGTGGCGGTCAAGGAGGCGGCGCCCGACGGCACCGTCAAGAAGGGTGAGGTGGCCCGGGCCGTGGTGGTGCGTACGGTCAAGGAGGTCCGCCGCAAGGACGGCTCCTACATCCGCTTCGACCGGAACGCCGTCGTGCTGATCAAGCCCGACGAGAATCCCGTGGGCACCCGCATCTTCGGCCCGGTGGCGCGCGAGCTGCGGGAGCGGCAGTTCACCAAGATCATCTCCCTGGCTCCCGAGGTCATCTGATGGCGACGAGCGTGCACGTACGCAAGGGCGACACGGTGGCGGTCATCACCGGGCGCGAGCGTGGCAAGCGTGGCAAGGTCCTGCGGGTGTCGCCGGAGAAGGGCCGTGTGCTCGTCGAGCACGTCAACATGGTCAAGAAGCACCAGCGACCCACGCAGAAGCTCCGGCAGGGCGGCATCATCGAGCGCGAGGGGGCGATGGCGCTCTCCAACGTGCTGCTGGTGTGCAGTCGCTGCGACAAGGCGTCACGCACGGGCATCAAGCTGCTGGCCGACGGCCGCAAGGTCCGCATGTGCAAGCGCTGCGGCGAATCGGTGGACAAGGGTTAGACGACATGGCGAATCCAGCCTCCGCGCCAGGAACGACGAAGAAGCCGGCGCCCAAGCCGGCTCCGGCCGGGAAGGGCCAGCCCAAGAAGGGGGACGCCGCCGCTCCGCCGGTCGGCAAGACGCGGCCCAAGGGCACCGGCGAGGTCGCGCCGCGGCTGCGGGACCGCTTCCGCGCGACCATCGTGCCGGCGCTCATGAAGGAGCGCAGCTACGCCAACCCGTTCGCGGTGCCGCGCCTGGAGAAAATCGTCATCAACATGGGCGTCGGCGAGGGCCGTGACAACGCGAAGATCATGGACTTCGCCACCGCCGACCTGCGCGCCATCAGCGGACAGCGGCCGATCGTGACGCGGGCCAAGAAGTCGATCGCCAACTTCAAGCTGCGCGAGGGCGTGCCGATCGGGGCCAAGGTCACGTTGCGGGGCGCGCGCATGTACGAGTTCCTCGATCGCCTGGTCAACGTGGCGCTGCCCCGCGTGCGTGACTTCAAGGGCGTGCCCCCCAAGGGCTTCGACGGCCGCGGCAACTACGCGCTCGGCCTGCGCGAGCAGCTGATCTTCCCCGAGATCGTCTACGACAAGGTGGACAAGGTCCGGGGCATGGACATCAACATCGTGACGACGGCTCAGACGGACGAGGAAGCCAAAGCGCTCCTCACGCACCTCGGAATGCCGTTCAGAGAGTAGACGGAAGAGCCATGGCCAAGATCTCCCTCATCATGAAATCGCAGCGGACCCCGAAGTTCTCGACGCGCGGCTACCACCGGTGCAAGCTGTGCGGCCGGCCCCGCGGCTACCTGCGCAAGTTCGAGATGTGCCGCCTGTGCTTTCGCGAGCTCGCGCTCAAGGGCGAGGTGCCGGGCATCCTCAAGGCGAGCTGGTGAGGCGGCCATGAGAAGCGATCCCATCGCCGACTTCCTGACCCGCGTCCGCAACGCCAGCCGGGCCGAGCACGAGAAGGTGGACATCCCGTCGTCCCGAATCAAGCTGCGCCTCGCCGAGATCCTCAAGAGCGAGGGCTTCATCAAGAACTTCCGCGTGCTCGAGGACGAGAAGCAGGGCACGCTCCGTGTCTATCTGAAATACGGCACGGCCAACGAGAAGATGATCTCGGGGCTGGTGCGCGTGTCCACGCCGGGACGGCGGGTCTACGTCGGGCACGACGCGATCCCGACCATCCTCGGCGGCATGGGCGTGACGATCGTGTCCACGTCCAGGGGTGTCGTGACCGACCGCGAGGCGCGCAAGCAGAAGGTGGGCGGCGAAGTCCTCGCCTACGTATGGTGAGAGGCTGACGATGTCACGCATCGGCAAGAAGCCCGTCGTCATTCCCCAGGGCGTGAAGGTCCAGGTGGAAAATGGACTGGTGAGAGCGGAAGGCCCCAAGGGCAAGCTCTCGCAGTCCCTTCCCGACGGGCTCATCGCCAGGCTCGAGAACAACACGCTCGTGCTCACGCGCGAGGCCGACCACCGGCAGGCCCGAGCCCTCCACGGCACGGCCCGGGCGCTGGTCGCCAACATGGTGAGCGGCGTCAAGGACGGCTTCGAGCGCAAGCTCGACATCGTGGGCATCGGCTACCGGGCCCAGATGCAGGGCAAGGCGACGATCCAGCTCGCCCTGGGCTACTCGCACCCCGTGATCTTTCCGCTGCCCGACGGGGTCACCGCCGAGATCGAGAAGCAGGTGGCGATCACGCTGCGCGGGGCCGACAAGGCCCTGCTCGGCCAGACGGCGGCGAAGCTGCGCGCGCTGCGTAAGCCGGATCCCTACAAGGGCAAGGGCGTCAAGTATGCCGACGAGGTCATCCGGCGCAAGGTCGGCAAGAAGGCGGGCGCCAAATGATCATCAAGGACCGGCGGGCGTCGAGGAACCTGCGGCACGACCGGCTGCGCCGGCACGTGCGCGGGTCGGCGGGACGGCCGCGGCTGGCGGTGTTCCGGAGTCTCAATCACATCTACGCCCAGGTCATCGACGACGATGCGGGCCGGACCATCGTGGCCGTGGACACGCGCAGCAAGGAATTTCGGCAGGGCCACAAGACGGGCGGCAACGTTGCCGCCGCCAAGGTCATCGGCGAGCTGCTGGGCCAGCGCGCCAAGGCCCAGGGGATCGAGCGTGTGGTGTTCGACCGCGGCGGCTACAAGTATCACGGGCGGGTGAAGGCACTGGCCGAGGCGGCGCGCGCCGCGGGTCTCGTGTTCTAGGCGAGAGTCAGGAGACAAGGGTGGCGGAAGCGAAGATCGATCCGAGCGTGCTGGAATTGAACGACCGCGTGGTGTCCATCAACCGCGTGGCCAAGGTCGTCAAGGGCGGCCGGCGCTTCTCGTTCACGGCGCTGGTCGTGGTCGGCGACGGCCGTGGCCACGTTGGCGTCGGGCTGGGCAAGGCTCACGAAGTCCCCGAGGCCATCCGGAAGGCGGTCGAGCACGCCAAGAAGGCCCTGATCTTCGTGCCCCTCAAGGACACGACGATCCCGTGCGAGATCACCGGGCACTTCGGCGCCGGCCGCGTGTTCCTCAAGCCCGCCGTGCCGGGCACCGGGGTCATTGCCGGCGGCGCCGTCCGGCCCGTGCTGGAAGCCGCCGGGGTCCAGGACATCCTGACGAAGACGCTCGGCTCGAACAATCCCCACAACGTCCTCAAGGCCACCATCGACGCGCTCCGCCAGCTCAAGCGACTTCAAGACTTGCATGCGGCTCGGCGGCGCGGCGACGGCAACAGCACGATCGTGGAGGAGACCGCGGGTGCCCGCCCGGAGGCTTAAGCTCACGCTCACGCGAAGCATCATCGGGCTGTCGCCGCGGCAGGAGGCGACGGTGAAGGCGCTGGGTCTCAGACACATGAACCGGTCCGTCGTGCACGACGACACGCCGACGATCCGCGGGATGATCGCCAAAGTGCCGCACGTGCTGCGAGTCAGCCATGAAGCTTGAGGACCTGCGCCCGGCGCCGGGCGCGAAGACGCGACGCAAACGGGTCGGCCGCGGGCCGGGCTCGGGCCACGGCAAGACGGCGACGAAGGGCAGCAAGGGGCACAACGCCCGCTCGGGTGGCGGCAAGGCGGGTGGCTTCGAGGGCGGCCAGATGCCGCTCTACCGCCGGATCCCCAAGCGCGGCTTCCTGCCTCACGGTGGCAAGCATCCGTATGCGATCGTCAATCTCAAGTCGCTGGCCGCGTTCGGCGCCAACTCGATGGTGGACGCCGAGGGCCTCGTCAAGGCGCGGCTCATCAAGAACTCCGATCGGGAGCGAGTGAAGATCCTGGGCGACGGCGAGGTGCCCCATGCCCTCACCGTCAAAGTGCACGCCATCAGCGCGTCGGCCCGCCAGAAGATCGAAGCTCGGGGCGGCCGCGTGGAACTGCTGGCGGCCGAGGTGAGCGCGACGTGATCGAGGGCCTGCAGAGCTTCCAAAACGTCTTCAAGATTCCGGAGCTCAAGCGCCGCCTGATGTTCACCGCGGTGCTGTTGATCGCGTACCGCCTGGGCGCCCACGTTCCGACGCCGGGCATCGACGGCCACGCGCTCGCCCAGTTCTTCGACCAGGTCCAGGGCACGCTGCTGGGCATGGTCGATCTCTTCTCGGGCGGCAACCTGCGACGCCTATCGATCTTCGCGCTCGGCATCATGCCGTACATCTCGGCGTCGATCATCCTGCAGCTCCTCACCGTCGTGATCCCCGCGCTCGAGCGATTGGCCAAGGAAGGTGAGGCCGGGCGCAAGAAGATCACGCAGTACACGCGGTACGGCACCATCGTGCTCTCGGGCGTGCAGGCGCTCGGCATCGCCATCGGGCTCGAGAGCATGCGCAGCCCGGGCGGCGCCTCGATCGTGCCCAATCCCGGCTGGGGCTTCCGGCTGCTGACGATGGTGACCCTCACCGCCGGCACCGCGCTCATCATGTGGATCGGCGAGCAGATCTCCGAGAAGGGCATTGGCAACGGCATCTCGCTGATCATCTTCGCGGGCATCGTCGTCCGGCTGCCCTCGGCGGTCACCGCCTCCTACACGCTGCTGACGACGGGCGAGATGAAGCTCTTCGTCTTCCTCTCCCTCATCGCGCTGATGGTCGCGGTGACGGCGGCGGTCGTCCTGATGCAGGAGGGTCAGCGCAAGATCCCCGTCCAGTACGCGCGCCGCGTGGTGGGCCGTCGCGTCTACGGCGGGCAGTCCACGCACATCCCGCTCCGGATCAACACCGCGGGCGTCATCCCGGTGATCTTCGCCTCGTCGCTGATCCTCTTCCCGGCCACGCTGACCCGCTTCGTGCCGCATCCCTGGATGCAGGCCATCGCCGACGCGCTGAGCCCGGGGCGCTTCTCGTACACGATGCTGTACATGGGCCTGATCGTCTTCTTCGCGTACTTCTACACGGCCATCGTCTTCAACCCGATCGATCTCGCCGACAACATGAAGAAGTACGGCGGATTCATCCCCGGCGTCCGGCCCGGCAAGAAGACGGCCGAGTACATCGACCACGTGCTCACGCGCATCACGCTGCCGGGCGCGCTGTTCCTGGCGCTCATCTCGGTGCTGCCCGACTTCCTGATCCGCTGGTTCAACGTGCCGTTCTACTTCGGCGGCACCAGCCTCTTGATCGTGGTCGGCGTGGCGCTGGACACCGTGCGCCAGATGGAGTCCCATCTGCTCATGCGGAACTACGAGGGCTTCCTCAAGCGGTCGCGCTCGCGCTCGGGCGCGTTCTCGCGAGGCTGAGCCCGGGTGCGCCTCGTCTTCCTCGGACCTCCCGGCGCCGGCAAGGGCACCCAGGCGCGCGAGCTCGCGCGCGAGTTGAACGTGCCGCAGGTGGCCACCGGCGACATGCTGCGCGAGGCCGTCGCCAACGGCACGCCGCTCGGACGCGAAGCCAAGGCCTACATGGACCGGGGCGCCCTGGTTCCCGACGACGTGATCGTCCGGTTGATCGCCGAGCGCCTGGCCCAGCCGGATGCCAAGCGCGGGTTCATCCTGGACGGGTTCCCACGAACGATCCCCCAGGCCGACGCGCTGGAGCGGTTATTGGGCGACCTCGGCGTGTCGCTCGACCGGGTCGTCTACTTCGACGTCTCCGATGCCGAGCTGGTGCGCCGGCTTACCGGCCGCCGCTCCTGCCCGAAGTGCCAGTCGACGTTCCACGTCACGTCCAACCCGCCGAAGCATGAGAACGTCTGCGACCGCTGCGGCAGCACCCTCGTCCAGCGTGAGGACGACCGCGAGGCGACGGTGCGCAAACGGCTCCAGGTCTACGCCGAGCAGACGTCGCCGCTGCTCGACCGCTATAAGAAGCGCGGCGTGCTGAGGACCGTGGCCGGCGAGGGCAAGATCGAGACGATCCACGGCGACATCAAGAAAGCGGTGAACGGGTGATCGTCCTCAAGTCGGCGCGGGAGATCGACCTGATGCGCCGCGGTGGTCAGATCCTCGCCGACGTCATGGAGATGCTGCGCGGTTTCGTGAAGCCCGGGCTGTCGACGCTGGAGATCGACGAGGAGGTCGAGGAGTTCATCGTGGCCCGCGGCGCCAAGCCGGCGTTCAAGGGCTATCGCGGGTTTCCGGCGACCGTCTGCATCTCCATCAACGAAGAGATCGTTCATGGCATCCCGTCGGCGCATCGCCGGGTGAAGGAAGGCGACATCGTGGGGCTGGACCTCGGGTGTATCGTCGAGGGGTATTACGCCGACTGTGCGTTCACGATGCCGATCGGCGAGATTCCGGCGCGGGTCCAGGAACTGCTCGACGTGACGCGCCAGAGCCTCGATCTCGCCATCACCCAGTGCCGGCCGGGGCAGCGTCTCAGCGACATCTCCCACGCCGTGCAAAGGCACGTCGAGGCCCATGGCTTCGGCGTCGTGCGCGCGTTCGTGGGCCACGGGATCGGCCGGAACCTGCACGAGGACCCGCAGATCCCGAACTTCGGTGAGCCGGGCCACGGGCCGCAGCTCAAGAAGGGCATGGTGGTGGCCATCGAGCCGATGGTGACGATGGGTTCGTACGACGTCCGCATCCTGGACGACGGGTGGACGGCGGTCACCAAGGACGGCAGCCTGGCGGCGCACTTCGAGCACACCATCGCCGTAACCGACAACGGACCAGATGTGCTGACCAGACGGGTGGCGGCGTGATGCCGAAAGAAGATGCGATCGAGGTCGAGGGCACGGTGGTGGAGCCGCTCCCCAACGCGATGTTTCGCGTGGAGCTGGAGAACGGCCATCGCGTGCTGGCGCACGTGAGCGGCAAGATGCGGATGAACTTCATCCGGATCCTGCCCGGTGACCGGGTCAAGGTGGAACTGTCGCCGTACGATCTGACTCGCGGCCGCATCACGTACCGGTTCAAGTGACAGACGGGCGGCTCGACGAGCGAGCGGTTCACGTAGGAGAGCGAGTGCAGAGATGAAAGTGAGACCGTCGATCAAGGCGCGCTGCGAGCACTGCAAGGTGGTGCGGCGCAGCGGCGTCGTGCGAATCATTTGCAAGAACCCGCGCCACAAGCAGCGGCAAGGCTGAGAGCGGAGAACACCCATGGCTCGAATCGCAGGCGTCGATCTTCCCCGGGAGAAGCGTGGCGAAGTGGCGCTCACCTATATCTACGGCATCGGCCGCCCGACGGCGATGCGCGTGCTCAAGCAGGCGCACGTGGACCACAACAAGCGCGTGAAGACGTGGTCGGAGGACGAGACCGGCCGCGTGCGCGAGATCCTCGAGCGCGAGATCAAGGTGGAAGGCGACCTCCGGCGCGAGATCTCGATGAACGTCAAGCGGTTGATGGACATCGGCGCCTATCGCGGCATCCGTCATCGCAAGGGCTTGCCGGTCCGCGGCCAGCGGACGCATACGAACGCCCGCACCCGCAAGGGCCCGCGCAAGGGCGTCATGGTCAAGAAGAAGCCCACGGCAGCGGCCGCTCCGGCGGCCCCGGCAGCAGCCAAGAAGCCAGGAGCATAAGGTATGGCAGATCAGCCAGCAGCAGCAGCAGCCGGCAAGCCGGCCCCTCGCAAGAAGGGCGGCAAGCGACGCGAGCGCCGCGAAGTCCGCATCGGCGTCGCGCACGTGCAGGCCACGTTCAACAACACGATCGTGACCCTCACCGACAAGATGGGCAACGTCGTGTCGTGGTCCAGCGCGGGCAGCGCCGGATTCAAGGGCTCCCGCAAGAGCACGCCGTTCGCGGCCCAGACCGCGGCCGAGGCGGCCGCCCGCAAGGCGATGGAGTACGGCCTGAAGACCATCGAGGTGTTCGTGAAGGGCCCCGGTGCCGGGCGCGAGGCGGCCATCCGCTCGTTGCAGGCCACCGGGCTCGAGATCACCGCGATCCGCGACGTCACGCCCATCCCGCACGACGGCTGCCGGCCGCCGAAGCGGCGGCGGGTGTAGGGGGCGGCGCCATGGCCCGATACCGTGACGCGAAGTGCCGCCTGTGCCGCCGCGAGGGCATGAAGCTGTTCCTGAAAGGCGCCCGCTGCTTCACCGACAAGTGCGCGATCGAGCGGCGCAACTATCCGCCCGGCCAGCACGGCCTGAATCGCGGCAAGCTCACCGCCTTCGGCGTGCAATTGCGCGAGAAGCAGAAGGCCAAGCGCATCTACGGCGTGCTCGAGGGCCAGTTCCGGAAGTACTTCCACTGGGCCGAGCGCGAGAGGGGCGTGACCGGCGAGAACCTCCTGAAGCTGCTCGAGCTGCGCCTGGACAACGTCGTCCATCGCCTGGGCTTCGCCGCCTCGCGCCGCGAGGGCCGGCAGATGGTGGCCCACGGCCACCTGGCCGTGAACGGGCGCAAGGTTTCGGTGCCGTCGTTCCTGGTCAAGGTGGGCGATGTCGTGCAGCTCCGGCCGAACTCCAAACACGCCCCCCGCGTGGACGACAACCTCAATGCAGGCCGCGGCCAGATCCCCCAGTGGCTCGAGGTGGATCCCAACGAGCGCAAGGGCTTCGTGCGGAGCCTGCCGCTCCGCGAAGACATCCAGATCCCGGTGTCGGAACAGCTGATCGTCGAGCTGTACAGCAAGTAGCGAAAGGACCGGAGCACGATGCCACGCATCCCGTTTCAGAAGCCGCGCAAAGTCGAGTGGGAGATCCTGACCGACCGCTACGGCCGGCTGGTGGCCGAGCCGTTCGAGAAGGGCTACGCGCTCACCGTCGGCCACTCGCTCCGGCGCACCCTGCTCAACATCGTGCCCGGCTCGGCCGTGTCGTGGGTGAAGATCGACGGCCTCAAGAGCGCTGACCAGCCGATCGCCGGCGTCACCGAGAGCACGGCCGACGTGCTGCTGAACCTCAAGAAGCTCACGATCCAGGTGCCGGCCGGCGAGCCCCGCACGGTCCGCGTCGAGGTGAGCGGGCCGAAGACGGTGACCGGCGCGGACGTCCCCGAGACCGACATCGAGGTCATCAACCCCGAGACGCACCTCTTCACGCTGGGCGCGGGGGCCAAGGTCTCGATGGAGCTCGGCATCGGCGTCGGTCGTGGCTACGAAGCCCTCGACAAGAAGACCGGCAGCGTGCCGGCGGGCGCCCTGCCACTCGACGCCGCCTACTCGCCGATCACGCGGATCGCCTACACGGTCGATCCGTCACGGCTGGGCAAGATCACCGACTACGAGAAGCTCGTGATCGAGATCTGGACCAACGGCGCCGTCAGTCCCGAGGACGCGCTCGAGCGCGCGGCCGGCTTCCTGCGCGGCCACTTCAGCCCGCTGGCGGCGGGTGCGCCGGTCGAAGAGGCGGAGACCGAGGGCGCGTCCGGTGAAGAGTATCTGCGCGACGCGCTCAGCAAGCCGCTCGAAGAGCTGCCGCTGCCGGCCCGAGCCATCAACGCGCTCAAGAACGCCGAGATCCACGTCGTGGCCGACCTCGCCCAGAAGACCGAGGCCGATCTCGAGCAGGTGAAGAACCTCGGCGAGAAGTCCATCGACGAGATCAAGACGGCGCTGGCCGCGCTCGGGCTCTCGATCGGCATGCGCATCGATCCCAACATTCTGGGAACGCTCAACCGTGGCGGAGGAGTGGTTCGATGAGGCACCGTAACCATCGCTTCCGGCTGGGCCGGGTCAGCGAGCACCGTACGGCGATGCTTCGCAACATGCTCGTCGCCCTCTTCCGCCACGAGCGCATCGAGACGACCGAGGCCAAGGCGAAAGCCGTCCGCGGCCTGGCCGACCACATGGTGACGCTGGCCAAGCGCGAAAGCCTGCATGCCCGGCGCCAGGCGCTCTCGATGATGCCGGACACCGAGGTGGTGCGCCGGCTCTTCGATCAGATCGGCGCGCGCTACGCCGACCGCCACGGCGGCTACACGCGCATCATCCACGCCGGCGTCCGCCGCGGCGACGGCGCCCCCGTCGTCTACCTCGAGCTCGTCGATCGTCCCGAGACGCCGCCCGACGGCAAGGGCAAGAAGGGCGAGAAGAAGGAAAGGCCGGGCAAGGGCGAGGGCAAGGCGGAGGCCGAGAGCGGAGGCAAGCGGAAGAAGAAGGAGAAGGCCGCCGCCGCGAGCGCGTAGTTATCGAAGATCGCTATCCAGCCCCGTCGCTTCCAGGCCCCAGCGCGTCACCTCGGAGACCAGATCGTCGGTCGCGGCCAGGCGCGTGCAGAACTCGCGCACCATGGCGGTGAAGAACGCCAGCGCCGCCGCCGGCTTCATGGCGAGCATCTTTTCGAGCGTTGCCCGCTGAAGCACGATGAGCTCGATGTCGGTCTCGGCCCGGGCCGTCGCCGAGCGTGGCAGGCACCCGAAGAGGTTCATCTCGCCGAAGAACTCGCCGGGCTTCATCCGGGCCAGGACCTTCTCCACTCGTGGCGTGACCTCCTTGGAGATCAGCACGATGCCCTGGCGGACCACGAACATCTCGGCGCTGGTCTCGCCCTCGTGGAACAGCGTCCGATTCCGTCGCAGCGCCCGCTCGTCGATGTGGTCGGCCAGCTCGATCAGCTCGGCCAGGCTGAAGGCGGCGAAGAGCGGGAGCGTGCGGAGGAAGGCGGCGCGGGCGACGGCATCGGCCTGGGCACGCTGGCCGTGCGGCGCCACGACGGCGAGCCCGAGGGCGCGGAGGTCGTGCCCGACGGCCCGGAGGCGCCGCTCGATCGCGAAACGTCCGGGCGCGGCCCCGGGCTGACGCCGGTCACGCATGACGGCGACGCTGTCGTCGTCGTCGCGGCGCAGCGTCGTGAAGAGATCGTCGCGGCTCTGGTCGACGATGACGAGCAGGCGATCGTCCATAGCCCACCCCCTGAGCCGGCGTCAGCCGCGCCGGCCCGAGCTTACTTCACATGCTGTCTGAAGAACCCGAGCGTTTTCTTCCACGCGTCGTCGGCCGCTGCCTTGTTGAAGGCGGCCGTGTTTTCGTCGTTGAAGAACGCGTGATCGACGTTCGGGTAGACGTGGATCTGGGACTGCTTGCCGGCCTTCTTGATGGCGGCGTCAACGGCGCGGGCGTCGTCGGGCTTCACGAACTGGTCCTTCTCGGCGAAGAGGCCGAGCACGGGCCCGCCGAGCTTGCCGTAATCGGGCTTCACGTTGGGATGGATGCCGTAGAAATCGACGACCGCGCCGACCTTCGGATTCACGGTGCCGGCGAAGAGCGCGAGCTGGCCGCCCATGCAGAAGCCGACGGCGCCCACCTTCTGGCTCGAGGACTGCGTGGCCAGATAATCGACGGCGCCCCGCAGATCCTTCTCGGCCTGTCCGATGTTGAGCGCCATGAAGAGCTTGCCGGCCCCGTCGGGCTCGTTGGCCGTCTTGCCGTGGTACATGTCGGGCGCCAGCGCGGTGAAGCCCTCGGCGGCGAAGCGGTCACAGACGTTCTTGATGTGCTGTACGAGTCCCCACCACTCCTGGATCACGAGCACGCCCGGGCCCTTGCCCGACGTGGGCGTTGCGAGGTAACCGGAGGTCTTGCCGCCGTTCGAGGGAAACTCCACCATCTTGCCAGCCATGAGGGCCTCCTTCGGAGCTAAGCCTGCCTGGGAGGTGCCAGAGCGATCTTCACCGCGGCCACGTGCCGCGGGCCGGCCTCCAGCACGGTGATCGTGTATCCGGGCACCTGGAGCTCTTCGCCGGTGCGCGGAATACGGCCGAGCGTGGCCAGCACGAGGCCGGCCACCGTCTCGTAGTCCTGCTTGGGAAGCGTCCAGCCCATCGCCTCGTTCAACTCGTCGATGTTGGCGCGCCCGGCCACCCAATAGGTGCCGTCGGGCAGGCGATCCACCGGAGCGGGTGAGCGGTCGTGCTCGTCCTGGATCTCGCCGACGATCTCCTCGACGATGTCCTCCAGTGTCACGATGCCGGTCGATCCGCCGTACTCGTCGACCACGATGGCCAGGTGCATGCGCCCGCGCTGCATCTCGCGCAGCAGGTCGTCGATCCGCTTGGTTTCCGGCACATAGTACGGCGGGCGCATCAGATCGTCCAGCCGCCGGGCCTCGGCGCCGCGGCGCAGGATGTCCATGGCCGCCACCACGCCCACGAGGTTGGTCTCGCGCTCGCGGTAGATCGGGATGCGCGAGAAGCCGCGATCTCTGATCAGATCGACCGCGTCGCGCACCGAGGCGGTGGCGGGCAGCATGGTGACGTCCACCAGGGGCACCATGATCTCGCGCACCGTCGTGTCGCCGAGGTCGAAGATCTTGTCGATCATCTCCGCTTCCTGGCTGGTCACGTCGGCCTCGCCCGGCTCCATCGCCAGCAACGCCTTCAGCTCCTCGCGCGAGACGAAATGGCGCGTGCCCGGCGGGGTGGCGCCGAGCAGGCGCAGCAGCCCGCCCACCACGCCGTTGGAGAACGCGACGAACGGCGCCAGCAGGACGGAGGACCAGGTCAACGGGCGGTAGACGCGCACGATCAACGCGGTCGCCCACTCGCGCGCCACCGCCTTGGGGATGATCTCGCCGAACACCAGCATGATGGGCGTGAGGATCGCCGTCACGACCAGCGGGGCCATGCCCCCCAGCGTGGGCAGGAGCGCGAACGTGGCGGCCGAGGAAGCGACGATGTGCGAAATCGTCACGCCCATCATCGCGGTCGACAGCGTGCGCTCGGGCCGGCGGAACGCCTCGAGATAGGCGGCCGCCGTCGTGTTGCCTTCCTCGGCCAGGTGGCGGATGCGCAAGCGATTGGCCGCGATGAACGACATCTCGGCCGCCGAGAAGAACATCGTGACGGCCAGGCAGAAGACGGCGACCCACAGCAGCATCACGCCGCGGCCTCGCCTTCGGCGCGCCTGTGGAGGTGGACGACCACCTCGACCACGCGCGTTCGCTCGACCTTCTCGACCACCACGGTCAGCTCCGGGGTGACCAGGCGCTCGGCTTTGCGCGGCACGCGTCCGAAGAGGTCGAGCACCCAGCCGCCCACGGTGTCGTAGGCCTTGTTCGAGAGCGCGAGCCCGGTGACGGCATTGAGCTCGTCGATCGGGAGTTTGCCGGCCACGCGGAAGGTGGTGGCGTCGAGCTTCTGGATCAGCCGCTCCGGCTCGTCGTACTCGTCGACGATCTCGCCCACCAGCTCCTCGAGCAGATCCTCCAGCGCCACGAGGCCCGCGGTGCCGCCGTACTCGTCGACCACGATCGCCATGTGGAGCTTCTTCGCCTGGAACTCCTGCAACAGCACGTCGGCGCGCTTGGATTCCGGCACGAAGTAGGGCGGGTGGAGCTGCGTGCGCAGGTCGAAGTCCGCGGGGAGGCCGTCGAGGTACGCCAGCAGGTCCTTGGTGTAGAGGATGCCCACGATGACGTCGATGGAGCCCTCGTACACGGGCACCCGCGAGTGCAGGTTCTCGCGCAGCGCGGGGAGGATCTGGTCGCTCGGCGTGTCGAGGTCGAGGCAGAACATGTCGGTCCGCGGCACCATGACCGAGCGGACGAGCGTGTCCTCGAGCTCGAAGACCTTGTGGATCATCTCGCGCTCTTCGCGCTCCACCACGCCTTCCTTGGCGCCCACGTCCACCAGCGTCCGGAGTTCTTCCTCGCTCAGCTCGGGCTGGGCCGCCTGGCGCTCGCTCCCGATGAGATGCACCGTGAGCGTAGTCAGGGCCCCGAGAGTGGAGCGCACGGGCTTGAGGATGACGCTGAGCCAGGCCACCGGCCCGCGGGCCAGCGTCAGGAATTGCTCGGGGTACTTGACGGCGAAGGTCATGGGCAGGACCTCGCCGAAGGTGGTCAAGATCAGGATCATGCCGATGATCTCGACCAGGAGACCGTAGCGCACGCCGAAGACGTCCTCGGCCAGCGTCGCCGCCAGGGCGGCGGCGCCGATGTTGATGACGGTGATGCCGACGAGGAGCGTCACGAGCAGGTCGTGGGGCCGCTCGATCAGCGGCGAACGGGCCTCGCTCGTGCTTCCGGTCAGCTTGCGCAGCCGGGCGCGACCCAGAGAGAAGTAGGCCGCCTCCGCGCCGGTCAAGACTGCCGATGCCGCGACCAGGATCGCCAGAGCCAGTAGCTTCAGCGTGAGTTGATTACTCACGCCGCGCCCCGCTGGCAAAGTGCTCGAAGCCGGGCCCGACCGCCACCGCATGCCCGTCGGCGTCGACGAACGTCACTCCGCCCGCGCCGGGCTCCATCGCGCCGATGGCGGTCAGCGTCGTGCCCGTCGCGCTCCCGAGCCCGCTGCGCAGCCGCTCGAACGCCGAGGGCTCACACGTCAACAGCAACTCGTAGTCTTCGCCACCGCCGGTGGCCCAGCCGACCGCATCGTGCTTCGTCGCCACCGCGACGTCCCGTGTCGCGGCGCCGATCGGCAGTCTCCCAAGATCCACGCGCGCGGCCGCACGGCTCTCCTCGGCCACGTGGCGGAGGTCGGTGGCCAGCCCGTCGGAGAGGTCGATCATCGCCGTGACGCCACCGGCGGCAGCGAGCCAGCGGCCTTCCTTCACGCGCGGCCGCGGGCGCAGATGGGCGGCCGTCACGACGGCGAGGGCCTCGGCCGGGACGCGGGCCGGAGCCTCGCGGCGCTCGAGCACGGCCAGGCCGGCCGCCGAACGCCCGAGGTCACCCGTGACGGCGATCATGTCGCCGACGCGCGCGCCCGAACGCAGGATGGGCGCGCCCGTCGCCTCGCCGAGGAGCGTGATGTTCACGACCCAGCCCGCCGGCGACGCCGACGTGTCGCCCCCGACGACGGAGACGTCGTGCTCGTCACCGAGGGCGTGAATGCCCTCGTAGAACGCTTCGACTTCGTCCATCGTGGTCGAGGCCGGGCAGGCGAGGGCGATGAGTGCCCAGCGTGGCCGCCCGCCCATCGACGCGATGTCCGAGACGTTCACGGCCAGCGCTTTCCAGCCGATGTCGGCGGGCTCGGCGTAGCGCCGGCGGAAGTGAACGTCCTCGATGAGGAGATCGGTCGTCGCCAGGAGCAGGCCCCCACCGGGTGCTTCCAATACGGCGCAGTCGTCACCGATGCCCACCCGCACGCCCGGGGCCTGCCGGGCGCGCTCACGGAGCGCGCGGATCAGGGCAAGCTCTGTGAGCCTTGGCTCACGAGGCGTCATTTCTTTAGGAAATTCCCGAGAAGACGCTTTCCTTCGACGGTCAGAATGGACTCGGGGTGGAATTGCACACCCTCGACGGGATGCTCCCGGTGTCGCACTCCCATGATCTCGCCGTCCTCCGACCAGGCGGAGACTTCGAGCTCGGCCGGAACGGTCTTTCGCACGATGGCGAGAGAGTGGTACCGGGTGGCGACGAACGGGTTCGTGAGCCCGGCGAACACGCCGCGGTCGTCGTGGCGGATGTCCGACGTCTTGCCGTGCATCTGCTTGCCGGCGCGCGCCACCGTCGCGCCGAAGGCGCGGCCGATGGCCTGGTGGCCGAGGCAGACGCCGAGGATCGGAGTCGTGGCGCCGAGCCGCTTGATCACGTCGATCGAGACGCCGGCTTGATCGGGGGTCCCTGGTCCGGGCGAGATGACGATGCGCTCCGGCGCCATGGAAGCGAGGGCGTCGACGTCCATTTCGTCGTTGCGCACGACCCTGAGCTCGGCTCCCAGCTCGCCGAGGTACTGGACGAGGTTGTAGGTGAACGAGTCGTAGTTGTCGATAACC
>QHTB01000167.1 GCA_003220615.1 Candidatus Rokuibacteriota bacterium | reverse complement strand
ATAATCCCCCGACGTCAGGTTCATCGGCTCGGCCAGCGCATCGTCGACCACGTTGACAACGAACTCGCGCGTCGCCTCCACGTTACGCAGCGTGTCCTTCTTGGTGCGCTCGGCGCCCCGCTCGCCCCGGAGGGACGACGAGAACGCGATCGTCGGCGGGTCGTCGGTGATCGCCATGAAGTAGCTGAACGGAGCCAGGTTGCGGACCCCGTCGGCATCGACGCTCGACACCCAGGCGATGGGCCGCGGCACCACGCAGCCGATGAGCAGCTTGTAGACCGCGGTCTGGCCGAACGATTGCGGATCGATCTCCACGATGTCTCCTTTCGACCCGAGCTGAGCGACTCCGGTATTGGCGACTCCTTATTAATGTCGCAGATTATTGATGTCGCGGCCGGCCTCGGGGCCGCCGCCCCCTCCAGGCGGTGAGCCGGGCGCGCAGCGCAGCGATGACAAAACGCCACGTCATCTCGAGCTTCCGTCGGCGGAGGCTCTCTTCACCCAGGGCGACCCTCGCCAGCAGCCGACACAATCGCGCGTCGGCGGCGGCCGCGCGGATGATCCGGTCTACGAGCGCCGGGTTGGCGAAGATGCGGCGCTGGATCCGGACGGCGTCGTTCAGCTCCTCGCCGATCTCCGGCCGCCAGCGCGCCTCGTACGCGGCGAGCCGGCGCGCCGAGAAATCGTCGTCCTTCAGCGCCTCGGCCAGCGTCAGGCCGGCGTGCTCCCCGGTCACCATCGCGTAATAGATGCCCTCACCCGTGTAGGCGTTGACGAAGCCGCCGGCGTCACCGCAGACGACAACGCGATCGGCGACGGTGCGCGGGAGCGGGCCGCACAGCGGCAGCCGGTAGGCCTTGAAGTTGTCGCGGTTCGAGCGGCCGTGCACCACGCCCTTCGCCGACATCTCTCCGAGGAAGCGCGCGTGGTGCTCGTAGGCGGCTCCGCCGAGCGTCGCCTTGAAGAACGGCAGCAGGAAGCCGACGCCGGCGTCGACGCAGCCGCGCTTGGGAAAGACGTAGCCGTAACCCGGCCAGCCCTTGTAACCGTAGGCGACATACATGGCCTCCGCGTCGGCCGTCCGCAGCTCTTCGAGCGGCGTTTCTTCCATCGTGTCGATGGCGAGCTCGGCGTTGGTGAAGCCGCTCGTGAGGCCGGCGGCGCGGCCGACGATGCTGTTGACCCCGTCGGCGCCGACGAGCGCGCGCGCCGTGAGCCGGCGGCCGTCGACACCGCCGACGGTCACCCCGCGCTCATCGCGCTCGATGCTCACGATGCGAGCGCCTTCGATCACCTGGACGCCAGCGTCCTGAGCGCAGCGGAGCAGCGCGTCGTCGAATTCGATGCGACGGAAGGTGAGATAGAGCGGCTCACCGAGCGACGCCCGGACCGACGCGCCGGACGGAGCTTCCATCACGACCCTGGAGATCTCGTGGATCGGAACGCGGCGCTCGAGCTCGCTCATCACGTCCGGAAAGCGACGACGGACACCGTGTCGGATGCCGCCACCGCACGGTTTGTCGCGGGGGAACACTTTCTTGTCGAGGAGGACGGTCGACACCCCCCGTCGAGCGAGCGTCAGGCCCGCCATGGAACCGGCCGGCCCACCGCCGACGACGAGGACGTCGGCGTCGTAGGTCGCGATCTGCGAGGTCACTCCCGAGACTTATCGGGCAGAGGCCTCGAAAGGTCAAGAGGCGCCTGGCGATGTTCCCGCCAGGCTTCTGTCAACGCGCGATCACGGTGCCTGCCGCACCCGTCGTGAGAAGGATGAGGGTCGCCGGCTCTGGCGTCGCCGCATCCGGGGCCGGAGGATTCGGATCGAGGACCGGGCCCGGGTCGGGAGGCGGCGGATTGTTGGCCGGTGGAGCCGGCCCCTGCCCGGTGCCGAGCGCCATCGCCGTGCCTCTCCCGAACATTCCTGACAACACCGGTGACGCGTTCGCGGGCTCGTCCGTTCGTTAGATTTTGCGTCAGCGCTCCGCAGCTCGATCGAGGCGTGCCGGCGTCAAGTCCGCGCCAAACCAGCATTTACGGCTGACGGCCGCTTCCGGGTCGATCGAGGCCGCTCGAATCCGGCGTCGGAAACGCTTATGGTTTTTCGTTCCGTAGGATCCGGCCGTGCCGTCGCCCGTACGAGCGCGAGAATTTCGTCGCCTCTATCAAAGGGATAGGCCGCGCTGGCGTTCGTGGGCAACCGTGGCACGGTTCCTGCGATGTGACTCGGGTGATGAGAAAAGGCGGATGGCGGAGTGGTGAGTTCAGTCCTGATGGCGCCGCGCGTGAGACCGAGCGCTACGGCGTCGCGGACACCATCGACTCCAGAGTCGATCACCGACGTGCGGGCAGGCTCGATGAGATCGGCGCGGACGACTCGCGCGACAACCTGGTCGTCTCGAATGGTCGAGAGGCGCCTGGCAACGACGCCGCCAGGCGCCTTCTACCCTTACAACGACGACGGTGCTCTCAGCGACTGCGCTTACGCCACCGAGCGATCACGGTGCCCGCGGCGCCCGTCGTGAGAAGCACGAGCGTGGCAGGCTCCGGGGTCACCAGCGGATTGCCCTGGTCGTCGACCGTGATGGTCCCCGGACCGGGCGGATTTGCGGGGGGATTCCCCGCTGGCGGATTGCCCGCAGGCGGATTGCCCGCCGGCGGATTGCCGATCGAGATCCAGTCCGTGTCCTGGCCTGTCCCTGGCCCAGGATTGGGAGCCGGATTGTCGTCGCCATCGTGCTGGTCTTCCATCTGCGGCGCCTCGAGCGGGTCGTCAGCGCCTTGATTGTTCGGCTCGTCGGCCCAGCTAACGCCAGCCGCGAGGACGACCACGGCGAGAGTGACGGACATACGTCGAACCCATAGGACGAAATCACTCATCATTCTTTCCTCCGTCTACGATTTCGCCCCGCTCGTCACAAGAGCAATCCTCGTGCCTCACCGCAACCTACTGAAAAGCGCGACGACGTCGATGCGGCCATCGTTCGTCAGTTAGATTTTGCGTCAGCGCGCTCCCGTCCCCGCGCCGGATCTCGACATCAAGTCGTCGATTGTGCAGCGCTCGCGCTCGCTCGCACTCGCCGCGATCAGCCATCACCGCGCGCGTTCCACGTCGGAAACCTTTATGGTTCTCACTGCGCTCCGCCTCAGCGCACGCCGTGGTCACTCCGCGAGCGAAACTTTTTTCGGATGTATCAGAGGGATAGGGAACACGACGCGCGTCGGATTTTCGTGGCACGGTTCCTGCCACCATCCTCGGCCATGAGTACAGAGCCTTTCGTCAGTGCGCTCCTGATGCTGATGACGTCGGCGTCGACGCCGACCGCTTTCGCCGCCCCGGTTCCCTTCGAGGCGTCACCCGCGATCGAGCTTCAGCTCGGCGATCCGGACAAGACCAGTGAGAAACTGCGTGGCGCCGTGGCCTCGCTTCAGCGCGGCGACACGATCCGGGCCGCGTCGGAAGCGCATGCGGTGCTCCGCGAGGATCCCGGCATGGCGGCCGCCCACGAGATCCTCGGATCGGTCGCGATGATCCGGAAGGACTGGCGCGAAGCCGAACGCGAGCTGAGCGAAGCGCTCCGCTTGAACCCCCGCAGCTCCACCGCGTTGACCAAGCTCGGGAGCACGCTGCTCGCCATGAACCGGGTGAGTGAGGCGTCGCAGATGCTCAGGAAGGCGCTGACGATCTCGCCCGGCAAGGGCAGCGCCCAGCGAAAGCTCGCGACCATCGCGATTCGCCAGGGACGGCCGGAGCAGGCCGTCGCCGAGCTCCGCGAAGGCATCAAGGCCTCGAAGGGCACCGATCGCATGACCAAGTACGTCCTGGCCAGCCTCTACCTCGAGATGCGGCAGTCCGCCGAGGCCGAGCAGCTCGCGGGCGACATCGTGCGCAGCGAACCGAACTGGCAACCCGGCCAGATCCTCCTCGGAATCGTGAGGCTCGACCAGGGCAAGATCGACGCGGCGCTCCCGCTCCTTCATGGCGCAGCCCAGCGCATCCCGAAGCGTGCGGTGTCGCGGTTGACGGCGGCCGTCAAGTACCGGGCGACGGGTAACCTGGCAGAATCGGTCCGGATGCTCGAGCAGGTGACCCAGGACCGGCCCGACTGGGCGCTGGCCCACTTCGAGCTGGGAGAGACGTTCTCCGCGCTCAAGCAGTTCGATCGCGCCCGGCAAGCGTACGCTCGGGCGAGGCAAGCGATCCCGGCGACGACGGAGCCGAAGACGACGCTCGACGGCGAAGATCTGAGCGTGCTCATCGGCGTGGCCGACACGTATGCGTGGCAGGCGAAGCGCCAGGTCAGCCCGGCGGCGCCGACGCTGAAGGCGGCCCGCTAGTCCAGGTCGACCTCGGGGTGGAGGTTGAGCGGCTCCGGCAGGGGCCGGCCGGCTCGACGAAACGCCTCCACGTTCCGCTGGATCGTCTCGTGGTAGCAGGTGACGAAGCGAGAGACTTCGATCCGCGTGTCCTGATCGGTGAAGATCGCCACGTCGCCGGTCGGGAAAACGCGCTCGACGTGAACCGTGAGATTTCGCCGCTCGCACTCCCGCGCCGCGCTCCAGTACACGTCCATGTGCGCCGCGTGCTCGTGAGACCCCGCCGTCGCGCAGCCGCCCAGCAGCAGCGTGGCGAACAGTCCGCGCCGCATCACCGACACGCCTAGCCCTTGAGGCCGCCGGCGCCCCATCCCTGGATCAGGTAGCGCTGGACGGCGACGAAGAAACCGATCGTCGGGACCGTGATGACCACGCCGGCCGCCATGATCATGCCCCAGTCCACGATCGTCGCGTTGAAGAGGTCGTTGACGCCGACGGGCAGCGTCTTCAGCTCGTCCGACGTGATGAGAACGAGCGCGAAGAGGAAGTCGTTCCAGGCCAGGATGAACGTGAAGATGCCGGCGGCGATGAGCCCGGGCAACGCGAGCGGCAACGTCACGTACCAGGCGGCCCGGGCGCGATTGGCGCCGTCCACCATGGCCGCCTCTTCAAGCTCGAGCGGCACGCCCGCGAAGAATGCCCGGAGCAGCCACAGGCAGAAGGGCAAGCAGAACGTCGTGTAGGACAGCACCAGGGCCAGGCGGGTGTTCACCAGGCCGAGCTGGCGGACCAGGATGTAGAACGGGATGATGATCATGATCGGCGCGAACATGTAGGTGGCGAGGATCAATCGGATGACGGTGTCGCGGCCGCGGAACGCGAAGCGCGTGAGCGCGTAGGCGCCCGCCGCCGAGGCGGCCAGCGTCACCACCACCGTGGTCAGCGACACGATCACCGAGTTCTTGAAGTAGACCGCGAAGTTCGTCTCGGCCAGGAGCTGGACGAAGTTGCCGAGCGTGGCGTGGCGCGGCACCAGCGTGGGGGTCGCGAAGATCTCGCCCGAGGGCTTGAGCGAGGTCGACAGCATCCAGAACAGCGGAAACGCGCCCAGCAGCAGGAGCACGCTCCCCGCCCCGTAGAGCCCGGCGGCCCGTCCCAGGCGCCGCCCGCTCACGCCGAGGCTTCCTCGTCGCGCAGCACGCGGAAGTAGAACACCGTGGCCACCAGCAGCATCACGAACATGATGACGGCCAGGGCCGCGCCCATCCCGGCTTGCAGATACGTGAACGTGCGCGCGTAGGCGTACACGGGCAGCGTCCGCACGTAGCGGCTCACCCCGCCCTCCCCCGCCATCAGCCAGACCGTGTCGAACTTGGTGAACATCCAGATGGAGCGCAGCAGCACGATGACGAAGAGCACGCTGCGCGTGTGGGGCAGCGTGACGTAGAGGAAGCGCCGCACCGCACCGGCGCCATCGACGGTGGCCGCTTCGTACAGCTCGGGCGGGATGGTCTGCAGGCGGGCGAGGTACGTCACCACGACGAAGGGGAAGAACTGCCAGACACTGGTCATGATCAGCGACGTCATGATCCAGTCCTTGCCGAGCCAGGGCACGGGCGCCCGCGTGATGCCCCCGGCGACCAGAAGATGGTTGACGAGGCCGTACGAATCGTTGAGCAGCCACTTCCAGAGGATCACGGCGACGATCGTCGGAATCATGTACGGAAAGAGCACGACGCCCCGCAGCACGCCGCGGCCGCGAAACGCCTCGTTCAGGAGCAAGGCGGCCAGCACGCCGAGGACGATCTGCAGCACGATGGTCACGCCAGCGTAGACGACGCCGTACCGGACGCTCGACCAGAACTCGGGGTCGCCGGCGAAGTACTCGTAGTGGCGCAGCCCGACGAAGGCCTGGGCGGGCAGGAACGCGTGCTTGTCGAAGAGCGAGAGCCACAGGTTGTAGGCGATCGGGTAGACGACCAGTCCGCCCATCAGGAGCAGCGACGGCGCCAGGAGCAGCCAGCCGGCCACGGCCTGGCGCCGTTGGTTCACGGGGCGATCACGACCAGCGCTTGTAGTTGAGCTGGGTGAGCAGCTCCTCCGCGCGCTTCTGGGCGCGGTCGGCCTCGGTCTTGGGATTCTTCTCGCCCACCATCACCTCGATGATGAGGTCGGCCACGATGCCCGAGCCGTCCAGCTCGGCCAGGAAGGGCAGCACGTTGTCGTCGGGCCGGCTGAAGCCGATCGGCAGGAACCGGTTGTCGTTCAGTCCCTTCACCATGAAGTCGTGCCACGACTTCCACTTCTGGATGCGCGGGTTGGCCAGGTACTCCGGGTCGTTGATCATCGACTTGAAGATCGGCGTCAGGTGGATCGGCACCGAGTGGCAGTACTTCATGTAGTGCTCGCGCTTGTAGAACAGCTTGAGGAATTCGAAGGCCTCGTTCGGATACTTGGACTGGGTGAAGACGGCCCAGTTCTCGCCGTCGAGCGCCGAGACGCCCTTCTTGCCCTGCGGCCCGTGCGGCTTGAACATCGGCTGGAAGTGATCGGGGTCGCGCATGTTCTCCGGCGCGTAGCGCTCGATGTAGCCGATGGTGCGGGCGCCCGAGAGGTACACCATCGACACCTTGCCGGTGGCGAGCGCCGCCAGCGTGTCGAGGTACTTCTGCCCGGACCAGCCGCCCGGCATGTACTTGTTGAGCTTCTGCAGATACTCGAGCGTGCTGACCATCGCGGTGCTGTTCAGCTGAGGCCGCCACGTCTTGGGATCGACCCAGCTCCCGCCGTTGGCGGCCAGCCACTCGGCCGGGTGCACGAAGCCGATGTAGAGCTTCTCGCCCGGCATCTGCAGCCCGAAGCGCTTGCCGTCCTCGGTGAGCGCCGCGGTCAGCTTCAGGAAGTCGTCGTAGGTCTCGGGCGGCTTCAGGCCCTTGCCCTCGCGCAGGTCGCGGCGCTCGGCGATGTAGGTGGCGCCCATCGCGTGGGTGACGCCGTAGTACTTGCCGTCGAAGTACTGGAGCTTCAGCGTCGCCTCGTGGATGTCCTTCTCGCCGAGGGCGCGGATCAGCTCGTCCATCGGGCGCAGCAGGTTCTTTCGGTAGAGCGACGCCGTCATGAACGGATTGAGGTGCGTGAGGTCGGGCGGACTGCCGGCGGCCAGCGCGGCGAGCAGCTTGGTGTTGAGATCGCCCCAGCCGAGCGCCTGCTGCTTGACCTTGAAGCCGGGGAACTTCTTCTCGAACTCCGCGATCGAGGTGTCCTGGATCGTCTTCACGGTCTGCGGCTCGACCTCGGTGTGCCAGACCTGGATCTCGCGCACCTGCTGGCCGAGCGCGGCCGGAGCGCGACCGAGGAGGACGGCACCCGCCGCCGTGGTCGTGAGGAACTGACGTCGTGAAGTCGGCTGTGCCATGGGCGCCCTCCTCGCTGCTCGCGAAGTGGGCGGAGTCTAGCGCGGGCCGGCCTCTTTCTTCAACCGGACGTCCTCGAGCGGCCCCGAGTACGGAAACGCCGGGATCAGCGTGAGCCCGGATTCCTCCACGCGCGGCCCCGAGGCGCGGATGAAGCCGTTCTCCCAGATCGGCGCGAACACCACGCGCTCGTGGAGCAGGCGCTGGATCTGGTGCAACATCTCCTCGCGCTTCTTGCGGTCCATCTCCTGGAGCTGGCGCTGGAAGAGGCCGTCCACGTCGGGGATCGGCCCGTAGGAGGAGACGCCCCTGGCGGTGGCGAACGGCTCGATGCGGGTCGAGGCGTTGCCGGCCGAGCCGGTGGCTCCGACGAAGACGCCCCGGAGCTTCTTCTCGCGCCAGGCCGTGAGGAAGGCCGCGCGCTCCATCGTCCGCACGCGCGTCTTGATGCCGACGGCGGCAAGATAGTTCGCGATCGCCTCGCCCATCGAGGTGTACGGGGGGTACGGCGTGAACTCGCCGGCGTCGAATCCATTCGGGTAGCCAGCTTCGGCCAGCAACGCCTTCGCGCGCTTGGGATCGTAGGGATCGGGATCGATCGGCAGCGCGAACTCCTGATGACGGGGGACGATGTTGCCGGTGGGCCCCGAGAATCCCAGCGACTCGGCCTCGTTGATCGCCTGCCGGTCGATGGCGAGGCTCGCCGCCATCCTCACGCGCTTGTCCATCCACGGCGAGCCCGGAGTCCACTGCTCCGGGAACATGACCCAGAGGACGCCGTTGGTGCGGGTCGGGCTGAGCGTGAGCCCCGGTGTGCGGCGGATGTCGTCGGCAATCGGCCCATTGAAGTAGTAGGCGACGTCGACCTCGCCACGCTTGAGCGCCGCCGCCCGCGTCGACTCGTCGGGGATCGAGCGCAGCACGAGGCGTCTGACGCTCGGCGTCTTCCTCCAGTAGCCGTCGAAGGCCTCCAGCACGAGCTCGACGCCCGGCTGGAAGCTCACGAACTTGTACGGCCCGGCGCCGATCGGCGCCTTGCGGTACGCGTCCTCGCCAACCCTCTCGACGTATTTCTTGGGGACGACGTAGGCCGCGCCGGAGGCGCTGGTGCCGTAGAAGGTCATGAAGTCCGGCCACGGCTCCTTGAGCTGAAAGCGCACGTGCGTCGCGTCCACCACCTGCACCTCGCGCACGCGATCCTTGAAGAGCGGCGCCGCCGCCCCCTTGTAGCGCTCGAACGAGAACTTCACGTCCTCGGCGGTGACGGGATCACCGTTGTGGAACCGGGCGCCCTTGCGGATGACGAACTCCCAGGTGCGCCCGTCCTTCGACATGGTCCACGACTCGGCGAGGCATGGCGCGTTCAGACTGCCGGGCATCGGCTTCACGAGCGCGTCGTGGAGCGCGTACAGGATCATGAACGGGGTGATCTCGGAATCGGTGTCCGCCGGGTCGAGCCACCTCGTGGCGAGCGTGACGTGGACGCCGAACGTCATCGTGCCGCTCGGCTGGGCGGCCGCCGGCAGGGCGATGAGCAGCGTCGTCCCGAGGAGTACGACGATCGTCCGGATCACACGACTCATGAGCGCTCAGGATACCCCTAATGGGTCACCGCCTCGAACACGAACATCTTCGACGCGGGGCGACCGCCTGCGTGTTCAGCAGGCGCGTAGACACGGTGGGTCCGCGGGTCGACGACGAGGCTATGGATCTTCGGCTCCACCGGGACATCCGAAAGTCTCCGAAAACGCGCCGGGTCGTCCATCTGGAACACGGAGATCGCGCCGCTGGCGCAGGCGACGTAGATCCGGCCGAGACCCGGATCGAACATGACGACGTCAGCGCCCTTCGCCATCGGCAGGTGGGCGATCGCACGGTGCGCGTCGAGGTCGAAGACCGTGAGCGTATCGTTGCCCTCGCAGGAGAGGAAGGCGCGACGGTGCTCGGCGTCGATCGCCATGCCGTGGTTCTGCTGGCATCCCTCGACGCGATATCGGCCGACGACCGTGTCCGTGGCGGGATCGATCACCGCCAGCGTGTTCTGGTCTTGAAGGTTGACGTAGATTTTGCGAGCCACCGGGTCGTACTGCGGGACACCGGTCTCACTGTCGAACCGCAGCACCTTCACGATCGTATCCGTGGTGACGTCGATGACACTCTCGGCCTTCGCTCGCTCGTTCGAGACGTACGCTTTCCGGAACGGAGCCGCATAGGCGATTCCGTCGGGCTTCGTTTCGGTCGCAAGCTTCTTGATGACCGCCATGCGAGCGAGGTCGACGACGCCGATCGTGTTGTCCCCCCAGTTCGCCGTGTAGACCTTCTTGCCGTCCGTGATGTACGCCACGCCCTCCACACCCGGCACGTCCCGCACCGTCTTGACCACGGCGTTGGTTCGAAGGTCGATCACGTGGAGCAGTCCCGCGCCGAGATGAGCCGACAGCAGGTAGTTGTCGTCGTCGTCGATCGTCAGATAATCGAAGCGCTTGCCCGGCGGCCCCGGCAGCTCGAACGCAGCGACCTGTCGCAGTGCCGACCGATCTGCCGCGGCCCGGGCCGCGCCCCTCTCGCCTCCCACCCACACGCCGACTCCAGCCACGACGATGACGGCTCCGATAGCAATCCACCACGACGTCCGGCGAAGTCCATGCCGCATGTCCCATTCTCCTCGTCTGATCATTTCGCCGGCGTGCCGCTGACCTCGAGGTCGGCGAACTCGGTGACGGAATCGGCCTTGGTCCACAGCCCGACCCAGCCTTCGGTGAAGGTCTTGTCCTGATGGTCGAGCAGGGCCGCGTTGTCCAGGTAGGCTTGAACCCTGGGTCCCGTGGCGACCACGCGGATCGTGTGCCACGTCCCGAGCTTGGGCTCCTCCACCCTCGCCGAGGCGATCGTGCTGCGCTTGCCGTTCACGATCGCATAGAGACGGAAGTTGTTCTCGAGCGCGTTGGCCCGCACCAGGAAGTAGTTCCGGCCGTCCTTCGCCCGGAAGATGATCCCGCCGCTCGCGTCCTCTTTGCCCGAAACCGGCCGAAAGCGGACGGAGACGTCGACGTCTTCAAACTTCTGGTCCTCGAGCACGGCGACCGCCCACGGCTGGGTCGCGGCGGTCTGGGCCAAAACCTGGCGACCGCCCGATGCTCGGCGAACCCACTGGCCGGCCGCGAACTTCCACTTGGGATTCTCAGCGCCCAGATCGTATGTCATCGTGATCTTCTCCCCCGCCGCCATGGCGAACGTCGTGATGCCGACGAGTAACACTACCGCGAGCACGGCCTTCATGGGCCTTCCTCCTCCTGCGTTGTCTCAGTCCAGGCGCACCGTGATGATCTTCCACTCGTCACCGCGGACCAGCGTCACCTCGGCGAGCGGCCGGCTGCCATCGAGGCCCGGCATCGCGCTGACGGCGCGGTAGCCGGCGTTGGCCCTGACCGCGTCGGCCGTCGCCTCCCCGAGCGACCGCTTCGCGCGAGCCATGGTCGCCTTCTGGCGTTGCGCCGCCGCGAGATCGTTGCCAGCCGTGATCGTGTCCACTCTGGCCACGAGCCCCGTGCTGAAATCGACGATGACCTCCGTGAAGGAGTCCCCGGAGACCGTGTCCGCCTTCCACGTGTACACCGAGAGCGGGAACGCGCCGTCGTCGATCTCGTACTTGGCCGACAGCGGCGTGCCCTCGCGCGCGCTCACAGCCAGGCCGCGCTCGAGCGGGAGCCACGCACCCACGAGGGCACGCGCGAGCTCGCGCCTGGCGTCGATCGAGCCCGGCTCGGCCTGGGCCGGCAACCTCCCGGTGGCGAGCACCATGAATCCGATGATCACGATCGCCGTGTGGCGTCTCATCCCGGCCTCCTCGTCCGCGACATGAGTGGCGTCGGCGTGATCATCACGGCGTCGTCGATCCCCCGCTACTGAAGAGTTCCTGACATTCATGTCAGATGCGAAGCCATCGACGCACCGATATAGTGCTGCGCACGATGCGCGTGCTGGTCGTCGAAGACGAAAAGAAGGTGGCGAAGGCCCTGCGTGAAGGCCTCGAAGCCGAGCATTACGACGTCCGCCTCGCGTCCTCGGGCGAGGAAGGCTTCTTCCTCGTCAACCACGAGACCTTCGATTGCGTCGTGCTCGATCTCATGCTTCCCCATCGCGACGGCATCGAGGTCCTGACGACACTGCGCAAGCGCGGACTGCAGACCCCCGTCCTCATCCTCACCGCCAGGGACACCGTCCACGATCGGGTCCGCGGCCTCGACAGCGGCGCCGACGATTACCTCGTGAAGCCGTTCGCCCTCCCGGAGCTCCTCGCGCGCATCCGCGCGCTCTTGCGGCGCGGCCGGACGGATCAAATCTTGAAATTGCGGCAGGACGACCTCGAGATGGATCTCGTGACGCGCAAGGTGGTCCGCGCGGGCCAGACACTCGAGCTGACGGTGAAGGAGTTCGAGGTCCTCGAGTACCTGCTGCGGCATGTCGGCCACGTCGTCTCCCGGGAGATGCTCACCCGTGACGTCTGGCGCATCGCCGCCCGCGCGACTCCCCTCGACAATGTCATCGACGTGACGATCGCACGGCTGCGTCGGAAGATCGACGACCCGTTCCAGACGAAGCTGTTACAGACCGTCCGCGGCGTCGGATTCGCCCTGCGTGGCGCGCACGGATGAGACGTCGGGCTCCGAGCGTGCGGGCGCGCCTCACGCTCTGGCACGCCGGCGTGCTCGCGCTCGTCATCTGTCTCTTCTCCGCCGGCGCCCTCCTCGTGGTGAGGGCGCGCTTCGATCGTCTGTTCGAGGAGCAGATCAGCCAGGACCTCGCGACGATCGAGAAGGTGTATCGGGAAGAAACCGGAGACCTCGGCGAGCTTGCGCATCGGATGCGTACCACGCTGTTCGAGGTGGTCGAGGGTCAGACCGTGATCTATCGCACCGCGGGCTGGCCACCAGCCGGACGAACACCCTATCGCATCAGGACGGCGGCCGACGCCACCCACCGCGTCACCGTGGCGCGCGACGAGACCCCCCTGCGCCAGACGCTCTGGACCCTCGCCGTCATTCTGGCGACCGGGATCCCCTGCGCCATCGGCCTGGCCATCGCCGGCGGATATTTCCTCGCCGGACGCGTGCTGGCGCCCGTCGACGCGATGGCGGAAACCGCACGCCGGATCACGGCGGCATCCTTGAGTGCTCGACTCCCGGTGGAGAACACCCGAGACGAATTCGGCCGGCTCGCCACCGTATTCAACGAGACGCTGGCTCGCCTCGAGGCGGCGTTCGAGCAGTTGCGCCGCTTCACGGCCGACGCCTCCCACGAGCTTCGCTCGCCGCTCACCGGCATGCGCAGCGTCGGCGAGGTGGCCCTTCAGCGGTCACTCACGGCCCAGGGGTATCGCGAGGTCATCGGCAGCATGCTGGAGGACGTCGATCGGCTCACGCGGCTCGTGGAAAACCTGCTGCTGCTCACGCGGGCCGATGCCGGCCGAATTCCCCTGACGCGGACCCTCGTGGACCTGCGCGAGCTGGTCGCGGGCGTGGTCGATAGCCTCCGCGTGCTCGCCGACGAGAAGGATCAGCGGCTGACCATTGACGTCGCCCCACGCGTCATGGCGGAGTGTGATGCTGGCGTCCTGCGGCAGGGCGTCACGAACTTGCTGTACAACGCGATCAAGTACACGCCGAACAAGGGCGAGATCCGCGTCGTGGTCACACCGACCGAGTCCGGCGGCGTCTCGATCGAAGTGCGCGACACGGGACCCGGCATTGCCGCTGCGCATCGCGAGCGGATCTTCGAGCGCTTCTATCGCGTGGACGACGCCCGCTCGCGAGAGTCGGGCGGCACCGGGCTCGGCCTGGCCATCGCCCGCTGGGCCGTCGAAGCCAACGGCGGCCGCATCGAGGTCCAGAGCGACGAGGGCCACGGCAGCGTCTTTCGCATCGTGCTGCCACGGCGTTCCTGACACACACGTCCTCACGAGCAGATCGCTGTGCATAGATCCAACGACCAATTGACGCGGCGGCTGCACCAGCTCAGATTCAACAACCAATCGAGTCATCATGGAGACACGGTCACCGTTCGCCAAACGCCGCGTCATCATCAAGCCGTTTGAAGCCGTTCCGCCGGGAATTCTACGACCACCCCGACCGAAGCCGGCCAGCATGCTGCCCCTCATCACGCTTCTCGGGTGTGTCTCCATGCTGATCGTCGGCTGGGGACTCTACTCGGCGAACATCGTGGTCGACCCGAGCATTCTCTTGCTCGCCTGCCTGGTTCTTCTTTGGATGGCGGGCAGCGCCGGTGTTGCGCTGTCGGCGAAGCAGAAGGGCCGCAGCGCCATCGCCTTCTTCTTTCTCTCGATTGTGTTCTCGTGGTTTCTGATGGCGTGGATCGTTGCGGGCATGAGAAGAAATGCTCGCTGACGGCACGGCGCCCGAACCGCCCGACGGGAGCCGGTTCCGCATCGCGCCGCCGAGATCGGCTTCCTGACAAAAACGTCAGGATCCCGAAACTCGTCCGTGGTTACACTCCCTCGTCACGAGGAGATGACCATGGCCACGCCAACGATGGACGCCACGAGCGCGAGCGACTCGAAAGACATCGCCACCACGCTGTTCAGGCTCGGCGCCACCTCGTATGGCGGGCCCGCCATCATGGGCTTCATGCAGGCCGAGCTGCAGGAGAGACGGAAGTGGGTGTCGAAGGAGCGCTTCCTCGAGGGACTCGCGGTGGCCAACATGGTCCCCGGCGCGACGGCCACGCAGCTCGGGATCTTTCTCGCCTACGCGCGTGGCGGTTGGTGGGGCGGGCTGCTCGGCGGACTCGCCTTCGTGGTTCCCGCGTTCGTGATCATGCTCGCGCTGACGATCGCCTACGCGACGCTGGGCGTGACGCCGCTCGCGCGCAGTGCGCTCTACGGGCTCGGCCCGGTGGTGATCGGGCTGTTCGCGATCGCTCTCTATCGTCTCGGCAAGACGGCGGCGAGCAGCGTGCCCGAAGCGATCGTCGGCATCGTCGCCGCGGTGGCATCGGCCACGACACGCCTCGGGATCGTGGCGATCCTGGTCCTCGCCGGTGTCGCCGGGCTTGGGGTCTTCTACCGCGGGAAGGCCCGAGCACGCGTGCGGACGATGGCCGCGCTCGTCTTCCTCGCCGTGCTGTCGCTCGCCTGGTGGGCATCGACCGCCGCATCGGTCTCGGCTGGCGCCGGATGGACGCCGAATCCGAAGAGCCTCCTCGACGTGGGCCTGTACTTCCTCAAGGTCGGCGCGTTCACGATCGGCGGCGGGCTGACGATGATCGCCTTCATCCAGGACCAGGTCGTGGGTCAGTTCGGGTGGATGACGCCGCGCGAGTTCGTCGACGGATTGGCCCTCGGACAGCTCACCCCCGGGCCGGTCCTCATGATCGCCGCGTACGTCGGCTACAAGTTGGCTGGCGTCGCGGGAGCCGCCGTCGCCGCCACGGCGGCGTTCCTTCCTTCGTTCGTGATCATGCTGTCCCTTCTTCCCGTGCTCGACCGCGTGAGACAGCTGGCCTGGGTGAAGGCCGTCATGAAGGGCATGGGGCCCGCGGTCATCGGGGTGCTCGTGGTCTCTCTGGTCAGGCTCTCACCCGCGGCAGTGCCAGATCCCCTGGCGCTGGTGATCCTCGTCGGCACGGTCGTCGCGGCGATGGCGTTGCGCGTCGGCGCCTTCAAGCTCATGATGGGTGGCGCCGTTCTCGGGATCCTGAGGAGCCAGCTCCCGGTCACCGCGCTCACGCGTCCCTTCTGATCGGGCTGCCGCGAACGTCGAGAAGGCAGGCGACGACGCGCCGGAGGACACTCTCGATGCACTGGTCGCGAAGGTCGGTGTGCGCGACCGCGGCCGGCCTGCTCCTTTTCTCCTTCGTCACACCGTCTCCGTCGTGGGCCTATCGGCCGTTCATCTCGACAGACGCCGCCGTCGCCGATCTCAAAGAGGTCGAGATCGAGATCGGCTACTTCACCCTCGAGCGCACGAAAGACGAGAACGCCTTCATCATCCCTCGGGTCGTCTTCAACTACGGATGGTTCAAGGACTGGGAGCTGGTGGCCGAGTTCGCCATCCGGCGGGCACCCGATGCCGAGGTGAACGTCATCGACCCCGGGATCTTCCTGAAGGGTGTGCTGAAGGAAGGTGTTCTCCAGGACAAAGACGGCTTTGGCTTCGCGATCGAAGCCGGGCCGCTTTTGCCGGCCACCGAAAAGGGCGACCGGAAGTTCGGGTTCGAGGCCATCGGCATCCTGAGCGACAAGCTCGGGCCCTTCACGTTCCACCTCAATGGCGGGGCCGGTATCGACCGGTCGACCGGTGACGTGGTCGGGATCTGGGGAGTGATCGGTGAGCTTCCGGTCGCCAAGGGCGTGCGCCTCGTCGGCGAGGTGAACGGAGAGAAACCTCGGCGTGAGGACCAGCGCAATTCCGCGCTCCTCGGTGTCATCTGGCAGCCCTGGTCCGCGAAGAACGTGTGGTTCGACGCGGGCGTCCGGCGGGGGTTCACGAGCGGCGTCCCCGACTGGCAGTTCACCTTCGGCCTCACGTTCGGCTTTTCGACGTCCTCGCTGACGAAGAGCTCGACGGCCGAGCTGCGTGACGTACGGAGCGGTCTCGGAACGCACTGACGCAGAGAGACGTCCCCACGGTCGCCGTTCTCGTTCTGCTGATCGGTCGGCGGCTCTTCGGATTCCCGCCGACCAGTGGTCAAGAAATCACCGGCGCGTACAATGAGTCGATGCCGTCGTTTTTGCCGTTCGTCCGACGCTGGTTCGATGCAACATTTACCGAGGCCACCCGTCCCCAGCGCGAGGGCTGGGACGCCATCGCGTCCGGTCGCGATACGCTGATCGTCGCGCCCACCGGCTCCGGGAAGACGCTGGCCGCGTTCCTCTGGACGCTCGATCACCTGCACCGCCTCGCCGCCGATGGTCGACTGGAAGACCGCGTCTACGTCGTCTACGTCTCGCCGCTCCGGGCCCTCAACAACGACATCGAGAAGAACCTGCGCGAGCCGCTCCACGGCATCCGCGCCGCCGCGGCCGAGGCGGGGCTCCGCCTGCCCGAGGTCCGCGTGGCCGTGAGGACGGGCGACACGCTGGCCGCCGCTCGCCAGGCCATGATCCGCCGGCCGCCCCACATCCTGATCACCACGCCGGAATCGCTCTTCATCCTCCTCACCGCCGAGCGCTTCCGCCCGGCTCTGGCGCAGACACGCTTCGTGATCGTCGACGAGATCCACGCGATGATGGGCAGCAAGCGCGGCGCCCATCTGGCGCTGTCGCTCGAGCGACTGCAGGCGTTGGTCGAGGCCCACGAGCCGGGAGCACGGCCGCAGCGGATCGGCTGCTCGGCCACCGTCAGCCCGGTCGATGATGCGCTGGCGTTCCTCACCGGAACGACGGCGCGCGATCCGGCGGTCGTCGACGCCGGCTTCGCCCGGCAGCTCGACGTGCGCGTCGTCACCCCGGTCGACGATTTCCTCACAGCGCAGAGCGACACGATCTGGGAAGCCGCGCTGCAGCAGATCGCCGAGCTGGTGGCCGCCCACCGGACGACGCTCGTGTTCGCCCAGAGCCGCCGCTCGGCCGAGCGGCTGGCTCGCGATCTGAACGACCGGGTCGGCGAAGGCCTGGTCGCCGCGCACCACGGCTCGCTGTCCCGCCGCGCCCGTCTCGAGGCCGAGAATCGTCTCAAGGACGGCAAGCTGCGGGCGCTGGTGGCGACGTCGTCGCTCGAGCTCGGCATCGACGTGGGCGCGATCGATCTCGTCGTGCAGGTCCAGTCGCCGCGCACGGTCGCCGCGGCGCTCCAGCGGGTGGGGCGCTCCGGCCACCTGCTGTCGCGCGTGAGCAAGGGCCGCATCGTCGTCACCAAGGGCGACGAGCTGGTCGAAGCGGCGGCCGTCGTCCGCTCGATCCGCGCCCATCAGCTCGATCGCGTGACCATGCCCGATGCTCCGCTCGACGTGTTGGCCCAGCAGATCGTGGCCGCGGTGGCTGCTGAGTCGCTCTCGATCGACGAGTTGTACGCGCGATGCACCCGAGCGGCGCCGTACCGTTCCCTCACGCGTGATGGCTTCATGTCCGCCGTCCGCATGCTCGCCGAGCCGTTGCCGGCCGAGCTCAAGGGCGCCGCTCCGCGCATCCTGTGGGATCGCGTGAACGATCGTGTGCATGCGCGACGGGGCAGCCGTTTCCTGGCCGTGACGTCAGGCGGGACGATTCCCGACGCCGGGCTCTTCGACGTGTTCGTCGCCGATACCGATCTCCGCGTGGGCACGCTCGACGAGGAGTTCGTGACCGAAAGCCTGCCTGGCGACGTGTTCCTCCTCGGCTCGAACGCCTGGCGCATCGTGAAGGTGCGCTCCGATCGCGTGCTGGTCGAGGACGCCCACGGCATGTCGCCAACCATCCCGTTCTGGCGGGGCGAGCATCCGTCGCGCTCGTGGGAGCTCGGCGTGGCCGTCGGGCGCCTCCGCCGCGACGCCTCGGACCGTCTCGACCAGCCCGACTTCATGGACTGGGCGCGCGAGGAGTGCGGCCTCGAGCCGGCCGCCGCCGGCGCGCTGCGGGCCTGGCTCGTCAAGGCGGGCGAAGTGCTCGACGGCGTCCCCGACGATCAGGGCGTGGTCGTGGAGTCGTTCTCGGACGAGATGGGCGGCCGGCACGCGATGATCCACTCGGTCTTCGGCATGAAGATCAACGGCGCCTGGGGCATGGCCCTCAAGGAGAAGCTGCGCCGGTCGTTCGGCCTGATCGCCGAGGCGAGCCACGTCGACGACGGCATCTTGTTGTCGTTCGCGCCGGGCCAGGTCCCGCCCTCGCCCGAGCGCTTGCCCACACTGGTCGCGCCCGAGGAGCTCGACGTGTTGCTCGGCGAGGCGCTGATCGGCTCCCCGCTCTTCGGCACGCGCTTCCGTCACGCCGCCGTGCGTGCGCTGTTCATCCCCCGCACGTACAAGGGCCAGCGGACGCCCGCGTACTTGCAGCGCCTCAAGGCCGACGCGCTGCTCGAGACCGTCCGCGGCCAGCCCGACTTCCCCCTCGTGGCCGAGACCCTGCGCGAGTGCTTCCACGACGCCCTCGACGTGCCCCGCACGAAGCGGCTCCTCGAGCGCCTCCACGACCGCGAGGTGTGGACGCGCTACGTCGACACGCCGCTGCCGTCGCCGTTCGTCTATCCGCTGCTGCTGGCGTGGGACTGGGCGTATCTCGACGCCGGCCACGCCGAGGAGCGGCGCAGCGACGCAGTGACCATGCGGAAGGCGTGGAGCGTGGCCCCGGGGCCGCTGCGCCCGGATATCGTCACGAGGGTCGAAGCCGAGCTCCAGAAGACGACGCCCGAGCGAAGGGCCCGCGACGCCAACGAGCTGGCGGGCATCCTCGACGATCTCGGTGACCTCACGGCCGAGGAGATCGCCGAGCGTGCGCTCGAGGATTCCGCCGCGATGATCTCCGCGCTGGCGGGCGAGCGTCGCATCACCGGCGTCGATTTCACGAGCGGGCGCCACGCCTTCATCCCCTCGACGGACGAGGCGCTCTATCGCGCGCTCGGGACGGACGAGGGCCTCGAGCGCGTCGCGCTCAGGCTGCTGCGCACGCGTGGACCGGTGACGGCGGCCTGGGTGGCCCGACGCTACGGCCTCGAGGCCGCCGACGTGGAGCGTGTTCTGGAGCGTCTCACGGCACGGGGCCTGCTCAGGCGCGGGACCTTCATGGAGTCAGAGCCGGCGCCGCAGTACGTGCACATCGCCGTGCTCGAAGAAGTCCAGCGCCGCCAGGTCCACGCTCGCCGCGTGCCGCGCCCGGTCAGCACGGCCGAGCAGTTTTCAGCGTTCCTGCTGCGCCGCCACCATCTGCACCCCGGCCATCGTCTGGTGGGCCCGCCGGGAGTCCTGGCCGCGGTCGAGCTGCTGCAAGGTGACGACTTCGGCGTGAGAGTGTGGGAGCAGGACCTCCTGGCGCCGCGGGTGGAAGGCTATCAGCGCGAGTGGCTCGACCGCCTCGGCCTCTCGGGCTCGATCGTCTGGACGACGTTCGATCGCCGCTCGGCTCGCTCCGCCGACGACGCACGTGAGGAGGACAGAAAGCGCAGTGGGCGGGTCGGGGTCGCGCTGCGCGAGAACATCGGCTGGCTGGGCGAGCCTGCCGAGCCGGCGGCCACGCTCGACCCGCGGACCAAGAACGTCCTGCTCCACCTCCAGCTACGCGGGGCCTCGTTCGTCCAGGACCTCGCCCGCGTCACCGGGCTCGACGGGCCGACGACTCAGGCCGCGCTCTGGGATCTCTTCTGGGCCGGGCTCGCGACGCCCGACACGTTCAGTGCCGTGGTCACCGACGTGACGCCCGAGCGCAGCTCCGCCTCCCGACGCAGCGGGCGTCGCCCTCGGCGCGGCATGGCGCGCGGCGTGGTGAGTCACTTGCCCGTGCTCGGCCGCTGGAGCGCGCTCGGTGAAGACGAACGGCTGAGCCCCGAAGAGCGCGACGAGGCCCACGCTCATCTGGTGTTAGCGCGCTACGGCGTCGTGGCTCGCGAGCTCTGCGCCGGTGACTGGTCGCGCTTGCGACACGTGCTGCTCAGGATGGAGTACGGTGGCGAAGTCGTGCGTGGCTACTTCGTCGAAGGCCTCTCCGGTGAGCAGTACGCGCTCGCCGATGCTCTCACCGATCTCGGCGCCTCGCCGCGGCGCGCCGAGCCCCACGTGCTCGTCAACATGGTGGACCCGGCGAACGTCTGGGGACGGATCTTCGCGCTGAGTCGGCCCGACGGAACGCGCGTGGCCGTCGCCAGGACGCCGCAGGCGTGGCTGATCTTCCGGGCGGGGCGGCCCATCGCTCTCTGCGAGGGCCACGGCCGCGATCTCTCGACGCTCGCCGGCTACGAGCCCGTCGATCTGCCGGGCGTGGTGACGGCGCTGTCATCGATCATGGAGCGCCCGCCGCTGCTGCGGTCAGTACGCCGGCTCGAGATCGCCACGTGGAACGGACGACCTGTCCGCGAGACCGAGGCGCTCGACGTCTTCGTCGCGGCCGGCTTCGCAGCCGACGGCCCGCGCCTGTGGTGGGACGGCCACCCCGGGCCGCGGGCCGTGCGTTGATCTACGCGGTGTAGCCCTTGGCCTTCATGCAACGCGCGTACGCGTCGCGGAAGAACTCGTCGTGCTTCTTGTTGTCCCAGATGCCGTACAGCGTGCCGCCGCCGGCGCCGACCAGGCCGCCGATGAGCGCGCCCTTGCCCGCGCCCTTGCCGCCGCTGGCGATGGCTCCGCCGGCCGCGCCGACCGCGGCGCCGCCGAGCGCGCCGATCCCGGCATCCTTGCCGACCTCGACGAGCTTGCCCTTCGGGTCGCGCCCCGCGCCGCTCTGGGCCTGTGCCTGCTGGTTGCAGGAATCGACCACCGACTGGGGCGGCGTGCTGGACTGGGCCACGCGCCGCGCGGGCGTGTCGCTCGCCGGAGCTGTCGTTGCCGGCGGCTGGGGCCGAGTTGCCGCATCATCCGACGTACGGGGACTTGCCGCCGGCGGCTGCTCGACCCTGGCCGTCACCGGTTCCGAGCTGGAAGTCGTCCGCCGGGCGACGACGACCCCCGTGATAACTGCCGTGACCGCCGCGACTGCGACGCCGATCGCCGTCATCTTCCAGAGGTTCTCCCGCCTTTCGGCCATGGTTCTCGCCTCCCGCTGGCTACGATGAGCACCGATCGTGCCAGCGACTTCGCGATGGCCGGCTGATGGCGCGGGGTCGTATCGCCGCCAAGAGGGTGTACGACCCGGCCTCGAGGGCTGACGGCACACGCGTCCTGATCATGAGGCTCTGGCCACGAGGTATCCGGAAGAGCCGCGTCGATCTCTGGCTGCGCGAGCTGGGTCCGGTGATCGAGCTGCTCCGTGCGTTCCGTGGCGGCAAGGTGGACTGGGCCGAGTATCGACGCCTGTATCGGGCCGGCCTCCGGCGCCCCGAGGCGAAAGCGCACATCGCCGAGGTCCGCGGGCTCGCCCGCTCCGGCACGGTGACGCTGCTCTGCGGGTGTCCCGACGAGCGGCGCTGTCATCGCTCGCTGCTCCGCGACTACCTGACGAAGGCCTGAGGTACACTCTCGGCCGTGGCACGGGCCGTGGCGTTCGTTCTGGCCATGAGCGCGCTCGTGGCGTCGAGCCCGGTCGGCGCCGAGCACGAGGTGTATTACCGGTACGTGGTGCTCGGCTTCGTGAAAGACGCGACGGGCAAGCCGGTCGCGGGGCGCGCGATCGAGGTCGTCCGCGACAAGACCGGCTTCTCGTATCTGGCCCAGACCGACGCCCGCGGCCTCTACGTCGCGGTGACGCGGCTGGGCGACGAGAGCGCGGGCGAGACGCTGACCGTCAGGGTCGGCACGCTGGTCCGGAAGGTGACCGCGACGTTCGACGCCGCCAACCACGCCGAGGATCGCGGCACGCGGCTCGACCTCGAAGGTGCGACGTTCGTCGAGCGCCCGGCATGGTTCCACTCGACCCTCACGCGGTTCCTCGGCGAAAGGGGTAGCCAATGACCAAGGCGACGGCGGGAAAGCGCGTGAAGGCGTACGTGCTCATCGAAACGGCGGCCGGCAAGGCCAAGGTCGTGAAGAAGTCGTTGTCGAGGATCAAGAGCGGGCCGTCGACGATGGTCCATCTCGACGGCATCACCGGCCCCTTCGACTTCATCGCGATCGTCGAGGGGCCGAACCTCGACGCCGTCGGGCGCATGGTCACCGACGGGATCGGCGCCATCGACGGCGTGACGCGCACGACGACCTGCATCGCGGTCTCCATCGGCTGAGCGTGCGCGCCCTCGTCCTCGGCGGCACGGAGTTCATCGGAGTTCACCTGGTCCGCGCGCTCACGCGGGCCGGTCACGAGGTCGCCGTGTTCAATCGCGGCCGGCGCAACGAGCGCCTGCCCGACGGCGTGAAGACGATCGTGGGTGACCGCAAGGACCACGCGGGGGTGAAACGAATCCTGGCCGGCGTGCGAGCCGACGCCCTCGTCGACGTGACCTACGCGCCCACGACGGGCGAGGACGTGGAGGCGGTGCTCGACGCGCTCGACGGCCGGGTCGGCCACGCGCTGTTCGTGTCGACCTGCCGCGTGTACGACCACGCGCTCCCCATCCCCTACGACGAGGCGACGCCGCGCAGCCTCTACTGGGGCGAGTACGCGAAGCACAAGATCGCCGGCGAGGACGCCGTCCTGCGGCGACACCGGGAGCGCGGCTGGCCCGTCACCATCGTGAGGCCCACGCACGTCTACGGGCCGATGAACACGCGCAACAACGAGACGTTCGTCTTCGATCGCCTGCTGCGTGGCCGGCCCGTGCTCCTGCCCGGCGACGGCCGCTGGCTCCGCCAGTTCGGTCACGTGGAGGATCTCGCCGACGCGATGGTGGCGCTGCTCGGCCGGCGCGAAGCGTTCGGCGAGGCCTACAACGTCACCGGCGAGGAAACGGTCACCCAGGCCGGCTTCGTCGAGTTGATCGCCGACGTGATCAAGCGGCCGGTCGAGCTGGTGCCGGTGACCGCGGCGCCCGGTGGCCCGGCGGTTCCGTTCGGCCAGAACCTCGCCTACGATTGCCACGCCGTCCACACCACGGCGAAAGTGCGCGCGCTCGGCGTGCGTCCCGCCTACACGCTGGCCGCAGGGCTGGCGCAGACGTTCGACTGGTACGTGCGCGAAGGCCTCGATCGCCGGGACGTGGATTTCTCGGCGGACGACCTCTTCCTCTCCCGCGCTCGCTGACGTGGCCGCTCGCCGGCACACGAGCGTCCTCGTCTATCGCCCGACCGACGCCGACGTCTTTGCGGCGCGCGTTCGAGCGCCCCGCGGCCGCGTGACGCTTCACACCGCCGCCACCGCTGACGAGGCGAAAGCGGTCATCGGCGAGATCGACGTCGTGTGGGCGTGGAAGTTTCCGACGCTCCTCTACGCGAACGCCGCGCGCCTGGCGTGGCTCGAGACCATGGGCGCCGGCGTGGACTGGGCGCTCGCGCCCGAGCTGCCGGCACGCGTGACGGTCACGCGCGCGGCGGGCGTGTTCGGGCCGTGGATGGCCGAGTACACGCTCGGCTGGTGCCTCTTCGTGACGCAGCGGATGGCCTTCTACCGCGACGCCCAGCGCGCCCGCGAGTGGCGCGGCGACGTCATGCCCGATCGGTTGAGCGGCACGACGATGGTCATCGTCGGCCTCGGCGAGATCGGCCGCACGATCGCCGGCGCGGCGCGGAGGCTCGGCCTGCGTGTCGTCGGCGTGAGCCGCTCGGGCCGCCGCACTCCCGGCGTCAGCCGCGTCTATCGCCCCTCGCACCTCCACCGCGCCCTCGCCGAGGGCGATTTCGTCGTCCTGGTCACGCCGCTCACGGCCGAGACCCGTGGCCTGATCGGTGAGCGCGAGCTCGCCGCCATGAAGTCGAGCGCGTGGCTCGTCAACATCGGCCGCGGCCCGCTGGTGGACGAGGCAGCCCTGGTGAACGCGCTCGGCGCCCGGCGCATCGGCGGCGCCGTGCTCGACGTTTTCGCCGTCGAGCCGCTGCCACCCGTGCATCCGCTGTGGACGTTCGACAACGTGGTCGTGACCCCGCACATCGCCGGCCCCGACGTCCCCGAGGAGCTGGCGGCGGCCTTCAACGCGAATCTCGCCCGCTACATCGCCGGCCGTCCACTCCGTCATGTGGTGGATCGCCGGCGAGGCTACTAGCTCGCAAGACTTACATCGAGAGCGACCGGCGCCGGTCGGGCACCGCGCTTGCAACTCGTAGGGGCATGAGCATCGAAAGAGTCGCCCCTCATCACAGCCTGATCGACGTGCTCGATCGTGTCCTCGACAAGGGCCTCGTCATCGACGTGTCGCTGAGCGTGTCGCTCGCGGGAATCGACATCGTCGGCGTCGAGACCCAGATCGTCGTCGCGTCGATCCAGACCTACGAAGGGCTTGCCTCGAACGGCGCCGAGACGCGGACGACGACTCGGCTGGCGCTGCGCCAGTCGGGGCGATCCGTCGCCACCGCGGACGCGGCCTCGCGGCGTCGTCGGCCTCGGCGCACCGTCAACGCCCGCTGCCAGCACGGCTGCACGTTCGTGATGAAGCGCGACGCCCTGCCCTCGACGGTGACGTGTCCCTTCGACGGCAGCCGCATGTGTTCCGTCGCGGCACCCGCCGCCTGACCGCCGACGCCGACCTCTCGAACCGAAGGATGCCACGCCGCTGGACCTACAGCGCAGCCGAGGAAGCGAAGGCTACTTCTTCGAGATCAGGAAGCGGCCGAGCGCCAGGTGGGGCAGGCCCGAGCGCTCGAACGTATCGATCGCATCGGCGGGCGAGCCCACCAGCGGCTCACCGTGCAGATTGAACGACGTGTTCAGCACGGCGCCGATGCCGGTGCGCCGCTCGAACTCGCGGATCACGCGGTGATAGCCCGGATTCCACGTCTCGTCGAGGATGTGGGCCCGGGCGGTTCCGTCGTGAGGATGAACGGCGGCGACGATCTCGTCCCGCCGCTTCGGATTGGTGGGAAACGCCAGCATCATGTACGGCGACGCCAGCCCTTTCGGGTTGACGAGGTAATCGTTCTCGCGCTCGCGCAGGATCGACGGCGCGAACGGCATCCAGAAGTCGCGGTTCTTGATCATCCGGTTGATGAGTGTCACCACCCGGTGATCGGACGGGTTGGCCAGGATCGATCGGTTGCCGAGGGCGCGCGCGCCGAACTCCATGCGCCCGGCGCACCGGGCGACAACGCCGTCGCTGACGAGCAGATCGGCGATCTTCTCCTCGATGTTCGCCGGCTCGCTCACGCGATGGCGGCTGCCGACGTCGCGTGCGCGAATGACTCTCTCGACGTCGGCGTCAGCCACGTCGGGCCCGAGATAGGCCGGCCCGAACGGCCGGGGCGTCGCCGCCGTCCCGCGCCGGCGACAGAGGTCGAGATAGCCCAGGTAGGCGGCGCCGATCGCGTTCGACTCGTCGCCGCACGAGGGGAACACGAAGAGGTCGCGCACCCACTCGTCTTCGGCGATCAGCATGTTGGCCTTCACGTTCATGAAGACGCCGCCGCCCAGGGCGAGCCGCTCGCCGCCGTAGCGCGCGTGCATCAGGCGTGTCCACGCCAGGAGCGTCTCCTCCACGAGGCGCTGGGCGCCGCCGGCAATGGCGTCGAACCGCAGCCCCAGCGTGGCCTCGAGGAGCTGCTGATATCTCCGGCCCCGGCGTTTCCACACGAAGCGGGCGGGCGTGGCCGCGTCGAGCTCGAAGACCTCGCGGAGCTTCTGCGCCGCTCGCTCGGTCGCGCCGGCGGACGCATACGGAGCCAGGCCCATCACCTTGTACTCGTGCTCGCCGAACTTCATCCCGAGCAGCAGCGTGACGAACGAGTAGAAGGACCCCAGCGAGCCAGCCGCGCTGGGCGCCGACTCACGCCCCGCGAGGTCGAGGCCCTCGCCCGTGTAGACGTGGGCGCAGTCGCCGTCGCCCGAATTGTCGTTGGTGAGCACGAGGGCCCGCTGCCCGGTGAACGGCGCGCCGTAGTACGCGGCCGCGGCGTGGCAGAGATGGTGACGGAGGGTCAGGATCCTCTCGCGCGGTAGCCCGAGATGGGATGTCACCAGGTGAAGGCGCTCACCCTCGGTCAGATCGAACTTGCCGCGCGCCGGCTCGATGAGGCCGAGCCGCGCGCCCAGCTTGCGGGCCCGGCGGGCGAGGCCGCGACGCTCGTCGAGGCCGACGCCGTAATACTCCCGCGCGTACGCGGCGTCGTGGAGCACGCGGTTCATCCACTCGCGCGAGTACGCGCGCAGGCCGGCCAGCGCGACGACGTCGATGTCGGCCGCGGTGAGACGGAGCTCGCGCAGCAGCGCGTCTACCGCCTGGCGCGGATAGCCGGCGTCGTTCTTCAGCCGGCTGAAGCGCTCTTCGGATGCACAGCCGACGATCTCGCCGTCGCGCAGGATCGCCGCGGTCGCACAGTGGGTCTCGGAGATGCCGAGTACGATCACCGAGACGTCATCTTATCTCACCGGCCACCACGGCCCCAACGTGTACTACGATACCGGCCTGCGGCGCGCGCCGCGCCGAACCCCTGTGAGGAGACCGCCATGACGATCGAGGACAAGCTCGTGAAAGCCGGCCTGACCGTCCCGAACCTCGAGGACCTCTACCGCACGAACGCCTCGGGCGCCCACTACATCTCCCACTTCCCCGTGCAGAACCTCCTCTATCTCTCCGGCACGACACCGCGGAAGGATGGCCAGGGCTATCTGCCGGGCGTCGTCGGCAAGGACCTCACGGTGGCGCAGGGCTACGAGGCCGCGCGCTACGCCGCGCTCACGACGCTGGCGACCGTCAAGTATGCCCTCGGCGACCTCGAGCGCGTGCAGCAGATCGTCCACATGGTCGGCTTCGTGAACTCGGCGCCCGGCTTCAGCGATCAGCCCCGGGTGATCAACGGCGCGGCGGACCTGTTCGTCGAGCTGTTCGGCGAGCGCGGCAAGCCGACGCGGGCCGCCATCGGGTGCCAGGGTCTCGGCGGCAACGCGTCGGTCGAGATCATCGCGACGGTGCTGTTCACGGGCAGCGACGTGCGGCCGCCTCTCGCCCGCGACCACTTCCAGAAGTAACAACGAGGAGCCGGGACCTCGCGGATGGAGCGGCTCAGGGGTAAGGTCGCGCTCGTCACCGGAGGCGCCAGCGGCATCGGCGAAGCCACCGTGCGTCTCTTCGTCGATGAGGGCGCGTCGATGGTGCTGGCGGATCTCCAGGACGAGCGCGGCCGGAGCGTCGCCAAGGACGCCGGCCCTCGCGCGGTGTACGTCCACGCCGACGTGAGCCGCGAGGCCGACGTCGCGGCGATGGTGGACGAGACGGTCCGCCGCTTCGGCCGGCTCGACTGCCTCTTCAACAACGCCGGATTCGCCGGAGTCCACGGCCCCATCGACGAGATCGGCGTCGAGGGCTTCGACGCGACCATCGCGGTGCTCCTCCGCGGTGTCTTCCTCGGGATGAAGCACGCGGCGGCCGTCATGAAGCGACAGGGCACGGGCTCGATCATCAGCACGGCGAGCGTCGCCGGGCTTCACACCGGCCTCGGGCCCCACATCTACAGCGCGGCCAAGGCGGCCGTCATCCATCTCACCCGCTCCGTCGCCATGGAGCTCGGCGAGCGCGGCGTGCGGGTCAACTGCATCTGTCCCGGCGGCATCGCGACGCCGATCTTCGGCAAGTCCTTCGGGCTCTCGCCCGACCAGGCCGAGACGACGATCCCGCTCATGAAGGGCGTCCTCGAGATGCTCCAGCCGATCCGCCGGCCCGGCCTGCCCGAGGACATCGCGCACGCGGCGCTGTGGCTGGCCAGTGATGAGTCGAGCTTCGTGAACGGTCACGCGCTCGTGGTCGACGGCGGATTGACCGGAGGGCGCCTCTGGTCGGAGACGGAGCAACGGCGGGTGATGCTGAAGAGCCTGTTCGATCGCGGGCCGGCGTAGCGCCGGCGAGGAGCCAGCATGAGATTCGGGATCTTCTACGAGCACCAGCTGCCGCGTCCCTGGGAAGACGGCGCGGAGCTCCGGCTCTTCCAGGAGGCTCTGGACCAGGTGGAGCTGGCCGATCGCGTCGGCATCGACTACGCCTGGGAGGTCGAGCACCACTTCCTCGAGGAGTACTCGCACTCCTCCGCGCCCGAGGTGTTCCTCGCCGCCGCGTCGCAGCGCTCGAAGCGCATCCGCCTCGGCCACGGCATCGTGCTGATGCCGCCGGCTTACAACCCTCCGGCGCGCGTGGCCGAGCGCTTGGCCACGCTGGACCTCGTGTCAGGAGGGAGAGTGGACTGGGGGACGGGCGAGTCCGCGTCCCGCGCCGAGCTCGAAGGCTTCGGCATCGACCCGAACGAGCGGCGCGCCATGTGGCGCGAGACCGTCGAGCAGGTCGCCAACATGATGGTGATGGATCCCTATCCGGGGTTCTCCGGCAAATATTTCTCGATGCCCGTGCGCAACGTGCTCCCGAAGCCCGTCCAGAAGCCGCACCCGCCGATCTGGGTGGCCTGCTCGAATCGCGAGACGATTCACCTGGCCGCGCAGCTCGGGATCGGCGCGCTGACCTTCGCCTTCATCGATCCGTCCGAGGCCCGGCACTGGGTGGCCGACTACTACGAGACGTTCAAGAGGGAGTGCGTGCCGATCGGCCACGCCGTCAACCCCAACATCGCGATGGTCACCGGCTTCTCCTGTCACGCCGACGCGGCGGAAGCCGGCCGGCGCGGCAACGACGGCTTTCGCTTCTTCCAGTTCGCGCTGGCCTATCACTACGTCTTCGGCACGCACACGCCGGGACGCACGAACATCTGGAACCAGTATCTGGCCGTGCGCGATCAGATCGGGACCGAGGTGCTGGGCGCGGGCGCCGGGTGCATCGGCACTCCCGCTCAGCTTCGCGAGTCGCTGCGCATCTTCCAGGACGCCGGCGTGGATCAGACGATCTTCATCCAGCAGGGCGGCAAGAACCGGCACGACCACATCTGCGAAGCGCTCGAGCTGTTCGCCGCCGAGGTCATGCCCGAATTCAAGGAGAAGGAGGCGGAGCGAGAGAGGCAGAAGCTCGAGGAGCTGGGGCCGGCCATCGAGGCCGCGTTCGCCCGCAAGCGAGCGCTGCCGTCACTGGCCGACGACCAGATCCCGACGTGTCAGGCCTACGGCACCACCGTCGCGCTGACGGACGCCGACATTGCCAAGCTGCCGGAGGGGAACCGCCGCCGCGTCGAGACGTTTCGACGGATCGCCCAGATCGCGAAGCGGGCCTGAGACGGAGGTCAGAGTCACGATCGGACGCAGAAGGAGGTCGCCATGGCCGCTCAAGACCACGTTCACATCGTTCGCGAAGTCTTCGCCGCGTGGAACGCCCACGACGCGGAAGGCTTCCTCAAGCGGCTGGACACCAAGACCGTCTGGGAATCCGACGTGTTCCCGGCGCCCTTCGCCGGGCACGAGGGCGCGCGCCAGTTCTTCAAGCTGTACGTCGCGGCGTTTCCCGACCTCCACCTCGACATCGAGCAGATCCTGGCCGCCGGGGACAGCCACGTCCTCGTCCGCTGGCGCTCGACCGGAACGCACCTCGGGCCCCTGGGCGCTGCCCCGGCGACGGGACGAAAGGCGATCAATCACGGGTGTACGGTCGCGGAAGTCAGGCAGGGACGAGTGACGCACGCGTGGGTCTACTTCGACAACGCGCACATGCTCCGTCAGCTCGGGCTGCTGCCGGCGGCGTGAGCGATCACACGGACGGTGCCGTGAGGTGACGGAGCAGGGTGGCGTTGGCCGCGCCACCCTGCTCCGACGCTGGTTCAGCTCTTGCTGAGCGCTCCGACGATCGCGCGGCAGAATGCCGGCAGGTCGTCCGGCTTGCGCGACGTGATGAGATTGCCGTCGACAACGACCTCGGAGTCCTCCCACTTCGCTCCCGCGGCAATGAGATCGTCCTTGATGGAGAAGAACGACGTGGCCCGCCGACCATTGACGATACCGGCTGACACCAGCATCCAGCCGGCGTGGCAGATGGCGGCGACGACCTTGCCCTGCTGGGCGGCCTCGCGGACGAGCGCCACCATGGCCGGATGCCGACGCATCATGTCGGGGGCGTAGCCGCCGGGGACGACGACGGCGTCGAACTCCACCGCCTTCACCTGATCGGCCTGCACGTCGACGGTGACGGGATAGCCGAGCTTGGACGCATAGGACTTGGCGCCGCCGGCGCCGATGACCTTCACCTCCGCGCCTTCTTCACGAAAGCGATAGTACGGCACCCACAGCTCCATCTCCTGGTACATGTTCTCGGACAGGATCGCGATCCGCTTTCCCGCAAGCTTCATGCTCACCTCACGGTCAGGATTTGCGTGACGTCTGGGCGAAGAAGCTGCCCACCAGCGGACGCAGGTCGCGGCCGCCGCACTGCGGGCACGCCACGCCACCCTTGTCGTGCTGGCTGATCGTCATGGGCACAGTGACTTCCCGCTGGCACTTCTGGCAGAAATACTCGTAGAGAGGCATAGCCTCCTCCTCTCGAAGCCGGCCGGACTCACGCCAGGTTGATGACCACGGATTTTACCTCGGTGTACTCCTCGATGCCTTCGTGACCGCCCTCGCGGCCCAGCCCCGATTCCTTGAAGCCTCCGAAGGGGATCTCGTGGGTGTAGCCGGTGGCGTCGTTGGCGCCGACCAGGCCGTACTCGAGCTGCTCGGCCACGCGCATCAGGCGCGTCATGTCCTTCGTGTAGAAGTACGCCGCGAGTCCGAACTTGGTGGCGTTGGCGCGGCGGATGACCTCTTCCTCGGTGTCGAACAGCAGCAGCGGCGCCGCCGGACCGAAGATCTCCTCCTGGGCGATCGCCATGTCGTCGGTGACGTCGAGGAGGACCGCGGGCGCGTAGAAGAAGCCGTTCTTGTACGGGCCGTCGGTCAGATAGTGGCCGCCGGAGACCAGCCGAGCGCCGCGGGCGACGGCATCCTGGACCAGCGAATGCACCTTCGCGCGGGTGTCTTCGTTGATCAGCGGGCCGATCTGGGCGCCGGGCTCGAACCCGGACGCCACCTTGAGCTTCTTCACCGCCTCGACGAACGCGGGTAGGAAACGCTCGGCGATCCCGCGCTGCACGTAGATACGATTGGCGCAGATGCACGACTGGCCACCGACGCGCAGGAACTTCATGGCCACCGAGCCCTCGACGGCGGCCTTCAAGTCGGCATCGTCGAAGATGATGAAGGGCGCGTTGCCGCCCAGCTCGAAGGACAGCCGCTTGATAGAGCGCGCCGCCGTCTCCATGATCCCCTTCCCGACGTCGGTCGAGCCCGTGAAGCCGATCTTGCGGATGAGGGGATGCGTGAGAAGCTCGGTGCCGACGAGGCGCGAGCGATTGGTCGTGAGCACGTTGAAGACGCCGGCGGGCAGGCCGGCATCCCTGGTGATCTGGGCGATGGCGAGCGCGGTCAGCGGCGT
>QHTB01000120.1 GCA_003220615.1 Candidatus Rokuibacteriota bacterium | reverse complement strand
GGTGAGCGGTCCAGTGCCCTGCGTCGAGAACCGTCGCTGGAGGGTCGGTGGCGTGACCTACGCGACCCTCAACATCCAGGGCTCGTGTAACAATCTCTGCGACACGGCGTCTGACCCGAAAGAATACGCTGCGCGCAATCAGGCCAACATCGCGTGGATGAGAGGCACCTTCGCCAGCGCCGAGGCCCACAACTCGGCGGCCGTCATGTTCATCGCGCAGGCCGATCCTGGCTGGGGCCTGAGCGACGGGACGCGAGCACCGCTACGGAATCCCAAGACGCTTGCCGAGACCGACGGGCAGCCCGACGGCTATCAGGAGTTCCTCATCGCGCTGCGCGACGAGGTGATCGCCTTCCGCAAGCCCGTCGCCTACGTGCATGGCGACTCGCACTACTTCCGCGTTGACAAGCCGCTCCAAGACGCCCAGGGACGCCGGCTCGAAAACTTCACCCGCGTCGAGACGTTTGGTAACAACCAGGGAAATGGCAACAACGACGTGCAGTGGCTGAAGGTGCTCGTGGACGCCCGTAGCCGAGAAGTCTTTGCGTATCAGCCTCAGATCGTGCCGGCAAACCGCACGGCCGTGCCTGCACCGTAGACAGGAAGGCCGGCGGCGTCTTGACCCCGCCGCGGTCGGGTGGCTTACTTTGTCGGGATGCTCATGCCGGAAGAACGTGCGCTCCTCTTCCGGGCGTGCTGGGATCATCCGGTCGCAAAGTGTCGTCGTTGTCGCTGTTCGTTCAGGATCGAGCTTGCGGCCGATTTGTTCCAGCGCCTGAGCCACCTCCGTCCGCGCTGTCGCATCGACCTGACCGATGCGGCCGGTGAACATCTGCTGTCCTGTGCCGCCGCGACTACCCTCGCGGCTCAGCGCGCGTGTGCCGACGCGCAGACGATTTTCGCGACCGCCGCCGATCTCCGCAAGGAAGCGCAACGGCTCCGCGATGCAGCAGGTGCGGCCAGAGCGGAATCCGAGGCTGCGCGTTACGCGCGTGAAAACGTCCCGGACTCTCCAACTGAGACGTGACCGTCCAGCCGCGTCACGCTCCGCGTCGGCCCGAGGTCGACATCGCCTCGAGGCCGTGCAGAAACCGGTCGTCCGTCACGAACTCACGCGCTTGACGTCGAGGCGACCGAGGCGCCTACTATCCTTCGAGGAGACCTTCGCCCATGAAGCTTCGCGGGTATCGCCAGCATCGCGCGACGGGAGAAGTCTGGGCGGTCGAGTCGGAAGACAATGTGGATGTCGGCTGCGTCGGGCCGATTTCCGAAAGGGACGCCGATGCCCGCCTGCTCGACTTCTTCGCCTATCAGAGCATGGGGCTGTTTCCGTATCGCGTCCAAGACTTCGTCCGATTGGACCTGTGCCCGATATGCTCGCTGGCGATCCTCGGCACGGCCCCCGTGGAGCGGCTCAACGGCAACATGGCCCACGCCTCGTGCATGGCGGAGCGCCCGACGTCGAGGACGAAGTCGGTCGGCGCGGCCGTGATGATGATCGAGCCCGTGTGGCTTCGCTCCTCGAGGCTGATTCGCGCGTCACGGAGACTGCGGGAGGTATCTGACGTTCTCCTTCGTGGCCGCGCCTTCGTTCTGGTGTCGTAGCCTCGATCCTCGCCGCCAACCGCGGAGCCTAGTCGCGACGAGTCGCTCGGCTCCCGCTCTGTCTGGCGTTGGCCCCCATCACCTCAGAGCGTTCACGGGCTTTGCGCGCGAAGTCCTGCGCAGCGACGAGGAATTTGTCGGCACGAGCAAGGTACGCAAGAAATCGGTCATGTTGCGTCTGCAAGTCGGAAGAGTCAGATCTCGAGGGCGGCATTGGCAGTGCTCCCGTGGACGTTCGGAGGCACTGCACGCCTTGAGAGACTCGACCCCAGCGCCCTGCCTTGGCGCAACCCCGTGGGCCGAGTGAAGACGCTGCTCAGCCTACGCCTGTTCGGCCATCACCGCCACATCGCTTCTTCGGGGGCCCGCGTTTCCGTCACCAAAATTTTCCCGTGGAACCTTGTTGGCCCCTGGGTAGTTCTCACGCGGAGCACTTGCGATGGGAAGCGAAGTCGATGAGATCCTCGCGTTCCTGGGCCAGCATGCCGATCAGCAGTTCTGCAGTGCCTGCCTCGCCTTCGAGTTCAAGCTCAGCTTTCAGGGCGTTGACACCGCGCTGGCCGCGGCCGGCCATCAGGTCGCGCTGCGCGAATCTCGTGCCGAGTGCGCCATTTGCGGTCGCCGAGCGCTCGTCACCGGGCTCGAGTCGAATCACGACCGCAGTCCGGCGGAGGACGTTCTCCTCTTCCTTCTCGACCATCGCGGCCGCATCTTCTGTCACGTCTGCATCGCTCGCCGCCTCGAGTTGAACATCGGCACGGTACAGAAGGCCGTGAGGGACATGCGGAGGACGTCGGACGTCCGTGTCGCCGACGCGCGGTGCTCGCAATGCGAGCAGGAGCGCCTCGTCGTCAGCCACGGCGGCGATGGCGTCTCGCGAAGATAGTCGCACGTCGGTGGAGAAGGAGGCGGCGGTCCTGGCGAAGCGTTAGTTCGAGGCGTGCTTCAATCGCCGTGCGGCCTGTTGGGCGTACGGCGACTTCGGATCGAGGCGGATGAGCCTCCGGAAGGTCTCCTCGGCCTGCGCGTGCTCGCCACGGGCCTCGTGGACCGTCCCCAGCGCGTAGAGCACGAGGGGCTCGTGCGGCCGCAACGTGGTTGCGCGCTTCGCGAGCGCCAGGGCTTCGTCCAGGTATTTCCTCTCGGCCTTGTCGATCGCCTGCTCCGCGTAGGTCACCGCCAGCATCCTCACCATCTCGGGCGTGCTCTCCATGCTCTCGAGCACGCGGACACGGCGCGCGAGGAAGTACGGGATGCGGGAGACGGGCGCGGGGCGATCGGCGACGGGCCCGAAGGGCGCGGTGAGGGGATCACCGATTACCACCGCCTGCCACGAGAGATGCGGCAGGGCCATGTAGAAGCTCTCGGCGAGCGTGAAGCCGGCGCGATACGCTGGGAAGAGCACCTCGGGCCGAGCCGTGCCGTCGAGAAACGGCTCGTAGACGAAGCCCACGACTCCGGTCACGCCCTCGGCGATCAAATCACCGATCAGAGATTGAGGCGAGGTGGCGTGATAGGTTTTCGGATCGCCGAACGGCCCGATGTTCCACCCTGCCGGCGGACGGGTGAAGGTGCGAGCGCTCGTGCTGACGAACCACGAGGCGATGGCTCCCGGCACCCACTGGAATCCCGGGGAGCGCGTCTTGGTCGCCGGGTCGTTCGAGCCCCAGCCGGCGTACCCGATCACCTCTTTCTCGCCGTTCACGCCGCCGCCCGAGCCGGTCAGGACCACCTGCAGCCCGCTGTTCTCCAGACGCCGACTCGCCTCCCTGAGCCACGTGTTCCCCGGCGCCGAGCCGCTCCAGAAGTGCGCGGACTTTCCCTCGAGAATCACCTTGCCGCGCTTGACCGGCTTCCCCGCTCGCTCGATCAGCTCGAGCACGTCTTCGAGCGTGTACCCGTCGAGACGAGTCACCAGGTAAATGTCACTCGTGGCGCGAGTGAAGGGAGCAGGCAGTCCAGGTCGGAAGTACGGATTGGCGACTCGCCCCTCGGCGTCTGCCGCGCCTTGAACGAGGACCCGGTAGAGCAGCGTCAGCTCGGAATCCACCGACGCCTGTGTGCCCTGCCGTCCCTCGGTGCCACGGATCTTGAGGGGAACGCCCTTCGTCAGGACGATGGCGAGGATCCTGTCTTGGAGTCGGTGGTTCAACAGGTGCGCGGCGATCGGCTGCGCGATCTCTGCGCCGAACGTCGAACGGTCGATCTCCTCCGTGGCCTCGGTGTGGATCCTGACGACCTGACTCGCCGGCACGCCGCGGACCGTTCGGTAGCGCTCGCCGATCTGCTGCGAGATCGCGGAGCGGTCGTTGACGACGATCAGCACTTCGTCGGCCGTGATCGCGTGCCCGGTCGCCGGCGACACGAGGGGAGCGACGAGGACGCTTGCGATGACTAGCGCGTTGCGCTTCAGGCGAGCGAGGGTGGTGGTCGCGAGCTTCGGGCCGGGGTGAAGCGGCTTGAGGACGGGGTGCGAGCGTCGCTTCACCACTATGATCGACGATAGCATCGAGAGTCTGGAGCTTCGGCGAGGTATCTATAGGTCCAACCGTTCGATATCGTGCGCAGGTGTCAGACTTTTGCATACGTACGAACGCCCGCCTGGCGCAACCACCACGGCCAACGTCGCAGGTTATAAGCGTTCCTCGCCCATGGCACCATGGCTAAGCAATTGCTATTGGGCTCGGGCTCGTGCGGATATCGTACATACGCGTCGGTGAGAATCCTGAAGTCAGGCCGCCGTCCAAGAGTGGTGCTTGGGTGGTCGATAGCGGCGGCTTTCGGCGTCTCGTCGACATGGAAATTCAGAAGGCTCAGCGGCTGCGTTACTGCGTGTCCATCGCCTGCATCGCCGCCGACCGACGAAGTCCCGAAGAGGAAGAGCCCGCCGTGGCCATTCTCGCCGAGCGAGTCACGCCGCTGATCCGTTCGACCGACGTCGTCACCTGCTGGGATCCGCCGTGCCTCGCCCTAATGCTCATCGACGCGGACGTCGCCAGCCTTCCGTCGATTGTCGACCGTCTGACAACTCGGCTCGAGATGTACTTGTGGAGCGCGGGTGGCGCCTCCTATCCGAAAACCGCCACGCGGGCCGACGACCTCTTCCACCAGGCACTTCATATGATGATGCAAGCTCAGCGGGACGGAGGAAGCCGGCTGTACCTGCCAACCTAGCTCGACGGAGGCCGACGGTTCGTCGCCTGCGTCACCCCCAGCTCTCTCGCCTTCGCGATCTCGCTCGGCGTCGCCAGGCCGGTGATGATGATGACCGGTAGCGCCTGGTCGATCGCCCGGATCCTCCGGAGCACCTCGATGCCGTTCATCGTCGGCATCCGCACGTCGAGGAGCACCGCGTCCGGGCGCTGCCTGGCGAGCGCTGCAGTTGCCCCTTCATCAAGGTCAACTGCGCCGCGATTCCCGCCGGGCTCCTCGAGTCGGAGCTCTTCGGCCACGAAAAGGGCGCGTTCACCGGGGCGCACCGCAGAAAGCCTGGCCAGTTCGAGTACGCCCACAAGGGGACGATCTACCTCGACGAGATCGCCGAGCATCCCCTTGCCCTCCAGGCCAAGCTCCTGCACGTCCTGCAAGACCTCCGCTTCGCCCGCGTCGGAGGCCACGGGATGATCGACGTGGACACCCGGATCGTGGCGGCGACCAATCGCGATCTCGAGTAGGCGCTCGCCCGCGGTGAGTTCCGTGAAGACCTCTACTATCGCCTCAACGTCGTGGAGATTCGCATTCCTCCGCTGCGCGAGCGCAAGGAGGAGATCCTCGTCCTCGCTCAGCGCTTCCTGGCGAGGTTCAACGAGCAGTACCGGCGGAACAAGGAGCTTTCTCCGGCGACGACCGCGAAGCTCCTGCAGTATGCGTGGCGCGGCAATGTCCGCGAGCTGGAGAACATGATCCGGAGACTCGTTGTGCTCCACGATGCCGAGGAGGTCTTCGATCAGCTGGTGACGCGCCGCCAGCAGATCGGCTGGTCCCCTTCCTCCGCGACGTCGCCGAGCGCCGACAGCTTGAGGGACATCGCGCGCCGCGGGGCCCAGGAGGCGGAACGCAAGGCGCTGGCGGAAGTCCTCGAGCGCGTTCAGTGGAACCGTGCTGAAGCCGCGCGCATCCTGAAGGTCAGCTACAAGACCCTGCTGAACAAGATCTCGGAATGCCAGCTCAAGCCTCGGCGCCCTCCTCACGCGTCGCTTCCCTCACGTGTCGTTGCCATGACAGGCGATCAGTCGGCCGCGTCCACTCCCCGCGCGCGCAACAGCGCGCGCAGCTTGCGCAACCCGGAGCCCTCGATCTGACGGATGCGCTCGCGCGTGAGACCGAGCTCGCGCCCGATCGCCTCGAGCGTCTGGGGCTCGCCGCCGGTGAGCCCGAAGCGACGGCGGAGCACCTGGCGTTCGTTCTCGGCGAGGTCGTCGAAGACGGACACGAGATCGGCCCGCTCGCGAAAGAGTGAGCGGAGCGCGACGGTGGGATCGGCCGACTCGTCGGGGACCATCTGGGCCAGGCGCGCGTGCTCGTCGCCGCTCGGCGCGTCGAGCGAGACCGGGCGCTGGCGCAGCTCCTCCAGCTCGTGCACCTGCTCCACGGAAGTGTTGAGCGCGGCCGCCAGCTCGTCGGCCGTCGGCACGCGGCCAAGCGCCTGGGTGAGCCGCTCCTGTTCCTTCGCGTAGCGGCCGAGCAGCAGCTCGACGTGCACCGGCAGCCGGATCATGCGGGCCTGATTGGCGAGGGCGCGCGTGACCGCGTGGCGGATCCACCACACCGCGTAGGTCGAGAAGCGCGTGCCGCGGTCGGGATCGAACTTCTCGACGGCGCGCAGCAACCCGAGGTTACCCTCCTCGATCAGATCGGGGAGCGGCAGGCCGCGGTTCAGATAGCGCCGTGCCACCTGCACGACGAGGCGCAGGTTGGACTCGGTCAGCCGTTCCTTCGCCTTCTCGTCACCCGCCCGCACGCGCAGCGCCAGCGCGTGTTCCTCCTCGCGCGAGAGCACCGGGATGCGGCGGATCTCGGAGAGGTAGACGCCGAGGTTCGCCCGACTGGTCTCGCGCGTCTCTTCCCGAACGTCGCTGTCCTTGGCGTCCACGAGGACGTCGATCGGCTCGTCGGGAAAGCTCTCCTCGTGCTCCTCACTCGTCATGCTCGTGCTCTTCCTCGTCCGTTTCCTCCACGTGCGCGTTGCGCCGCGGCAGCGGCAGCATGTAGAGCGGATTGTAAGCGAGCTCGCCGCGGCGGATCTCGAAGTGCAGATGGTGCGTGGTCGCCCGCCCGGTACGGCCCACCGCGGCGATGCGCTGGCCGGTGACGACGCGGTCCCCGATTTCCACCACGTTCTCGTCGTTGTGGGCGTACACGGTGACGAAGCCGTTGCCGTGCTCGATCTTGACGACCCGCCCGTAGCGGCGCTCGTACCCACTGGCGACGACCACCCCGGGCGCCGCCGCGACGATCGGGACGCCCAGGTCCGCCTTGATGTCGAGGCCGCGATGCCACCCGCTCCGCCGCAGCCCGAAGGACGAGATGATCGGCCCCTCGACCGGCCACGAGAACAGCGGCATGTGCTCGATGAAATCGGGGACGCCGAGCGTGAGGTTGCTCGGGGGGCGCAGCGGTGTTCGTGCGACCGCCCGCACCGGCGGGCGCCCGGACTTCGCCGACGCCGAGGTCCGCGTCACCGCCAGGCCCGGGATCCTGAGCCGCTGACCGACCCGGATCGGCGCATTACGGCTCTTGAGTCCGTTGGCGTCGACCAGCGCCGTCACTGTGACGGAGTAGTGCTTGGCGATCGAGATGAGCGTGTCGCCGGCGCGCACCTCGTGGATGCGCTCACCGGCCGGCGGTGGCGGCGCCGCGTCACCCAGCGCTGCCATCGGCAACAACACCGTGAGCCCGACCGCGGCGATGCGCCGGCCGCGGCGGGATGCCATCACGCGACGGGCTCCGATCACCGGTTGGACTCCGATCACGTGTCGAACTCCGCGAAGCGGATGTCGAAGCCGGAGAAGCGGCCGGTGGCCGGTAGCCAGCGAACCTTCACGCCGGACACGCTCGAGAGCGGCGGGCCCTTCTCGAGATCGCGCGAGAGCTCCTCAATCGCCGTGCGCGGCCCCTCGGCGTGCACGCGCACCCGGCCGTCGCGCAGGTTCATCGCGTAGCCGTCGAGGCCGAGCAGGAGCGCGCGCCGTTGGGCGTAGTTGCGGAACCCCACGCCCTGCACGTGACCTTCTACGATGATGTCCGCGGCGGCGCGAGATGCGTTCAAAAGGCGGGTGGTCGGGGCGAGAGGATTTGAACCTCCGACTTCACGGTCCCGAACCGTGCGCGCTACCAGGCTGCGCTACGCCCCGCACCGCCCGAACCATTGTACAGAATCAGGACTCCCACGCATACTTGCCCACCAGCGGGACGAACATACAGTCACCGAAAGCGCGCGTGCGCATCTCGCCGCCCACGCGCTCCACCAGCGTCAGGATTTGCCCCTCGGCGTCGCCGAGCGGCAGCACCATGCGCCCGCCCTCGGCGAGCTGCTCGAAAAGTGGTGGCGGGACGCCGGGGCCTCCGGCGGCGACGAGGATCCGATCGAACGGGGCCTCGTCGGACCAGCCCAGCGCGCCGTTTCCCACGCGTATCCACACGTTGGTATACCCGAGGCCTTCGATCAGCGCCCGCGCGCGGGCCGCCAGCGGCGCGAGCCGCTCGATCGAGCACACGCGCCGGGCCAGCTCGGCCAGCACCGCGGTCTGATAGCCCGAGCCCGTCCCGACCTCCAGCACCTTCTCGGTGCCGTGCAGCGCCAGCAGCGACGTCATGAGCGCGACGATGTAGGGCTGGGAGATCGTCTGCTGCTCACCGATGGGCAACGGATGATCGCCGTAGGCGCGATCGCGCAGCGGCTCCTCGACGAACCGATGACGCGGCACGCGCCGCATCGCCTGCAGCACCCGCGCGTCCGTGATGCCGCGGCGCGCGATCTGCTCGTCCACCATCCGCTCGCGCTCACGCTCGAAGCCGGCGCCGAGCACGCCGGGATTCACGGCGCGCGGCGGCTGGCGCGGCGGAGCTGTGAGGAGAGCGGCCCCGCCCAGTCGGTTAGATGGGCGAGCGCGCGATGGTGCGTGAGATCGAGGTGGAGCGGACTGACGGAGACGTAGCCGTCGTGAATCGCCGCCATGTCCGTGCCTTCGAGCACCTCCCACTTGGGCTCGCCACCGCCGAGCCAGTAGTGGATGCGCCCGCGCGGGTCGCGCTGCTCGACGATCTTCTCCGTGTAGACACGGTGGCCGAGCTGCGTCATGCGCAGGCCACGCGGCGGCGCCGCGGGCACGTTGACGTTCAGGAAGGCCTTGGCTGGCAGGCCCTCGACGAGCACGCGTGCGGCGACCAGCGCAGCCACCCGGCCGGCCACGGCCAGGTCGCCGTCGTCGACCAGCGAGACCGCGATGGAAGGCACACCGAGCAGCGTGCCTTCCATGGCGGCGGACACCGTGCCCGAGTAGGTGACGTCGTCGCCGAGGTTACTACCATGGTTGATGCCGGAGACGATGAGCGCCGGCCGCTCGGGCAGAAAGCCGAGGATACCGATGTTGACGCAGTCCGAAGGCGTGCCGTTGACGGCGTGCCACCGCTCGCGCAGCGGCTGCACGCGCAAGGGCCGGTGCAGCGTGAGCGCATGGCCACAGGCGCTCTGCTCGCGCTCGGGCGCCAGCACGTGGACCTCGCCCAGATCGGCGAGCGCCGAGGCGAGGGCCGCGAGCCCGGCCGCGTGGACGCCGTCGTCGTTGGTGACCAGCAGGACGGCCATTCAGACGTGATCAACAAGTTCGCATACTTCTCCCTCGAAGTCATCCTAGTTCTCGTTGGGTTGGTTAGACGGGCGGGAGGGAGGAAGTCTAGGCGTGGGGCCGATCCGGAAAGCCCTCGAGCAATTCGTACAGCCAGCGTGGCGAGTGTCGATTCCTCTCGGCGGCGCTCTGATTCCTCTTCCGGGGGGCAAGCTGGGGCTCGTATAGGTTTCGAGGGAAGCAACGACAACATGCCCTTCGACCGTGACCAGATCTATGCCCATCAGGGCGAAGCGCATCCACCCATCGATGACGATGCCCTTGTCGAGAACGCGGTCCAGAACGTCAACAAAGGACAATTCACCCGAGGCTCGCTCAACCCCCCTATTGAACTCCCTTCGGGAGCGCTATTTCGAGCCGCAATCTCTTACGCGCTGTGCAATTCCGGGGCCGAAATATCGTCCCTAATTGTCGGGCATTTACGTGGTGGGTGAGTAAACAGCGACACAGATTCGGTACAAGAGGGCGGATCGCTCGAGTAAATATCACACAGATCTTGCTAATCCCATGTCTAACGGTGTCGCGAAGGGTCGAACACACGTCGGGCCGGAGGGCTTCAGCTCCTCCGGCCCGAGTCGCAAATCGATCAGCGGGCCGCGTGCGTAATCAGCCGGCAAAAACGCCGCGACTCGCTCTTTGGCGGTCATCGGGACCCACTCCAGGAGAGGACGAACCAGGGAAGGAGAAGAAGTCGACGCCGAGGTCAGGTCGAACGCCCGTTCAGGTCTCTCTGCCTCGAACCTCGCTTTCCAGATCGAGCCAATCGCGATTCACATACAGGCGACTCGCCGCGGGGCCAGAAGTCCTCACAGTCCTTCGCAGTCCCGCATCTTCCTCCCGCAGCAAGTTCGCATTGATCAACCCTCGCGTCATGGCCTCACAGCAGAGCCGCGTCCGGCTTTCGAGGAGGGCGGGAACGCCCTGGGGAGCACGTCCCCGAGAGACAATCTTCATTTTTTGATACAACCCACCCACAATTCGCTCGACACTCTGCCGCGATGCACCGATAATCCATCCGATTCCGTCGTTGGTCGCTCCCACAGCGATGTAAATGAGGGCCGTAAATTCCAGGTCCGTGAGGTCGCGCGACGGCGACTCCTTGAGCCGCTGGTTAAAAATATCGCTGAAGCACAGTTCGTAAAGAAAGACCTGCTCGATGGCATTTTGAGCAACCCGCTTCGGCACCGACCCCTTATCCAGAAATCCCCACACCGTAGGTCGATGTCTGTCGTCGGTGATGAGCTTCTCGATCTGACGCAGATATCCTGCGTCACCAGCGTGGACCGTGCGAAACACGATGCGGGTGGACAGGGTCTTCTCCGTCCGCCGTGCCTCGCGTATGGTCCGCGCGATGACCACGCCGGAGGCTCGTTGCGCGCCGAAATCGAGATCGAGTACCAGGTTCTCTATCTTGTGGGCAATGGCCGTGTCGATCGCCTCTTCTGGAGTGCACACATCGAAGAGTTCGGCACGGGGCCAGCGCTCGTGAATCCAGGAGCCGATTTGCGCAATCGCATCCCGGGAGTCATCAGCGATGAGGACCCTCAAGGCTTGTTCGGCCTCGTGATCTCTTTTTTTCAACGCTTTGAACCCGTCGCGTGATCGGCACCGAGCTTCGGAGTGAGCTGCGAATGAGACTTGATGGCGGCGATGACTTGAGCCGCGGTCGGCGCTTCCGTGACATGCTGGTGTTTCAGGCGGATAAGGACCACGGTACCTCCCTGGGGATAGGCCGCTGTGTATTCCAGCTCGGCGCCGATCTCCCCCGCACGCTGAGACATCAGGGCAATGCCGACATTCGCCGCGAACGGCCCACCGTCTCCGATCCCGTCATCGTGTATGGAGATCTCAACGACGTCGGGCTTGGGCGAGCGGATCTTGACGCCGATCGACGTTCCCTTCGAATGCTTTCGAGCATTGATGATCGCTTCTAATGCGACGCGATAGAGCAGGATGAGATGTGATTCGTCCCTCAGGCTCTCCATGATGGTTTCGTTGGTGATCGTTGCGGGACAGTCGAATGTGACGGTACATTCCCGGCCGTGGTGGAGCATCTCGTCTCTGGCGTCGTCGAGGCGTTTCTGGATCGTCCACAAGAGTCCTTCCGTCTCGAGATCTTTGGGGTAAAGATTGTTCATGATCCGTCGCAGGTCCGCCACCAACGCGTCGAGGTTCTTTTTGGCCTCTGAGTAGTTCTCTTCATCGATGGCGGTGGCCAGATACGCACACAGGGTATTGAGGATCTCATGGTGGAGCTCCTCACCGACGCGCATCGCGTGTTTCTCGATGTACGCGAGTAATTGCCGGCGACGGGATTCCAGATGGTGAACCTCGTGCTGCAGCGCCAGGGCTGCCTGGTCCGCGAAGGCAGACAAGAGCCCGCTCGCCTCCGCGGTGAAAACGCGCCCGGCGGAGTCGGCCAGCGTCAGGGCGCCGATCGCCTCCCCCCCCACTTTCAGCGGAACCGTGATCATCGACCGGAAGCCTTCCTCCCGGATACGCTCGAGTTTCCACTCGGGGAGCGTGATCCGAGGGTCTGCGAGCAGATCAGACGAGTAGATCGGTCGGCCTTCCATGACCGCCAGGCCTGCGAGGCCGGTTCCAGCCGGCAGAGTCCACCCGATCCATTTCTCGCGTGAGCGCCCGTCAGCGGCCGCCACGCAGATCAACGAGCCCGAGGCGGGGTCAAGCCGAAAGAGAAGTGAGTGACGGACGCCAAAAAGCCGGGCGACGGCCCGGACGACCCGCTCGGTCGACTGCGCGAGGTCGAGCGTCCCGGCGAGCTCGCGGCTCAACTGTGCGAGGGCCCTGGCCGCCTCCGCCGCGTGCTTGACCTCGACCACCTGGCGCTCGAGCCCCGCGACGCGTGCCTGTACGACCTTGAGCTCCGCGATGAGCTGGGCTTTAGTCTTCGACTTCATGACGCTGATTATCTCCCTCGCGTCGCCGAACAGACTGGCCGACCCATCGGTGCCGTTTGACCAGAAACTCAACCCGTCCCCCCGGTCTACTACGACGGCGAGCGGGCCTGCTACCAGAGCGCCGTAGGGTGATCAACGTGACAGCGCAAGTCCGCCAATGTGACAACTTAGCGGAGGCGGCCTCAGCGACCGGAACCCTAAGGCTTCAATCCTGAAGGTCGTAGAGGTAAGGGCAAACCCGTCGCGAGACGGGGACGCAAAGCCACGGGTCAGGCCGCGAGCCTGACAGCCGGGTTACCGAAGAAAGGGCTCAAGCTAACAGGGACCAAGGGGTCTGCCGGAAATGGAGACCTCTTATGGTCGCGTCTGTCCGTTCGGGTTCAAGCGCTCTCCTCATTTCCCTCCGCAACGACACGGACTTTCCTCTCTTTTTCGCCCACCCGCGCGTCCGCCGAATCATCAGCAGGAGATCGGTCCCAAGGGAAATCCCTCACAAAACGATGGAGCCTCTCGTCCTTCTCGCGGGCTATTGAGGTACGAGCCGAGCACTACGCGGCGCTATCCGAGCGCCTGAGCAATTGGGTCACTGCGCCACGCAAGGAGGATTATCAGATGATTCGTCCGTCATTGCCGGCCTCCCGAAGAGCGCCTCACGTTGTCCTCTGGGTGCTAGCGGTCCTGTTCACGCTGGTGGTGGGACAGGCGTGGGCCGTGGCGCCGGAACCTCCGCGGGTCTTTCTGGACACGACGCTCGTAGCGCCGACCGGGACGACGATAGCGGTTTCTTCCGGAGGAGATCTGCAGGCCGCGCTCAATGCGGCGCAACCGGGCGACGTGATCACGCTGCAGGCGGGGGCGACGTTCACGGGGCCGTTCACGCTGCCCAACAAGACGGGCACCGGATGGATCACGGTACGGACCAGCGCCCCTGATACCAGCCTGCCCGCTCCGGGCACGCGGGTGAATCCCTCCTACGCGACCGTCATGCCTAAGATCGTGGTGGGCGGGGACCCCGCGATTGGGGCCGCAGCTGGGGCACATCATTTCCGGTTCATCGGCCTCGAGATCAAGCCACTGTCGGGGGCGATGAACTTCCGCCTCGTGGAGCTCGGTACGGGGGGCGAAACGAGCACGGCGACGCTGCCCCACGACATCATCATCGACCGGTGCTACATCCACGGCAATGCCGGGCAAGCCGCGATCCGCGGCGTGGCGCTGAACGGCAGTCGGATAGCCGTCATCGACTCCTACCTGGCTGAGTTCAAGGACCAAGGTTCGGACACGCAGGCCCTCATGGGCTGGAACGGCCCGGGCCCGTTCAAGATCGTGAACAACTATCTGGAGGCGGCGGGCGAGAACGTGATGTTCGGGGGGGCGGACCCCTCGATCACCAACCTCGTGCCGGCCGACATCGAGATCCGGGGGAACCATTTCTTCAAGCCGACGGCGTGGCGCGGCGTGTGGGCGGCGGTGAAGAACCTCTTCGAGCTCAAGAACGCGCGTCGCGTGCTCATCGAAGGCAACATCTTCGAGAACAACTGGCTGGCCGCCCAGGCCGGCTGGGCGGTTCAGTTCACCGTCCGCAACCAGGACGGCACGGCGCCGTGGTCGACCATCGAAGACGTGACGTTTCAGAAGAACATCGTGCGGCATTCTGGCTCGGGGTTGAACATTCTCGCGGCCGACGATCCGAATCCGAGCCAGACCATGAAGCGGGTGCTCGTCCGGGACAACCTCTTCGACGACATCAACGGGACGACCTGGGGCGGTAACGGGCGGCTCTTTCAGATCCTCGGCTATGCGGGCGGGTCGACCGATCTGGTGATCGAGCACAACTCGGGGTTCCAGCAGGAGAACGTGAATTACTCCGAGGGAGTGCCGCATCTCGGGTTCATCTACCGCAACAACATCACGCCGCGAGGGGCCGCCGGTTTCGGCTTCATCGGGCAAGGAGCGGCGGAAGGGATCAGCACGCTCACCATCTATTTCCCACTGGCGGTGTTCCAGCGCAACGTCATCGCGGGGGGCAACGCGGCCATCTATCCCGCGGACGACTCGTTCCCCTCCTCGCTCGCCGCCGTCGGCTTCGTGGATCTTGCAGGGCACAATTATCGCCTGGCCGCGTCCAGTCCGTACAAGAACGCGGCGACCGACGGAACCGACATCGGCGCCAACATCGACGCCCTGGAGGCGTCGACGGCGAGCGTGATCTCCGGAGCGCCGGGGACGTCTGACACGGTGCCCCCCACGGTATCCCTGACGGCTCCGGCCAATGGGGTAACCGTATCGGGCTCCACCGTGACGGTGTCGGCCAACGCCTCGGACAACGTGGGCGTCGCGAGGGTTCAGTTCAGACTCGATGGAGCTAACCTCGGCGCTGCGGTGACGACGCCCCCCTACTCGATCAGCTGGAATACGACCACGGCGACCAACGCATCGCATACCCTCACCGCTCAGGCCTTCGATGCGGCCGGCAACATGGGCTCGAGCGCGCCGGTGACCGTGACGGTGTCGAACGACAAGACGCCGCCAACCGTGGCCATTTCCTCACCGACCGCCGGGCAGACGGTGTCAGGAGTGGTGACGATTACCGCCTCCGCCGCAGACAACGTCGGCGTCACCCGCATCGATTATCTGCAGGACGGCCAGGTCCTCGCCGTGTTGTCCCCGGCCGTCTTCACGTTCACCTGGAACACCACGACGGTGAGCAACGGCTCTCACAGCCTGAGCGCCCGGGCCTACGACGCGGCCGGCAACGCCACCACCTCCGCCGCCGTGGCCGTGACCGTCTCGAACGTTGCCTCCCCTCCCCCTCCGCCGCCGCCACCGGCTCCCGCTCGCTCCCCGTATAAGGGAGTCCCATTCTCCGTTCCCGGGCTCATCGAGGCGGAGGACTTCGACAACGGCGGGGAAGGCGTCTCGTGGCACGACCTCACCGGCGGTAACCAGGGTGGCTTCTACCGGCTGAACACCGATGTCGACATCATCGCTCCCACCGGCAACGCCAGCGTGGCCGTCGTCAACAACTTCCAGACCGGCGAGTGGCTCGAATACACGATCAGCGTCGCTCAGACCGGCACCTACCGTCTCGAGGCCAACGCGAGCAGCGAGTTCTCCACCAGCCGCTGGCACGCCGAGATCGACGGCGTCAACGTGACCGGCTCCGTCGCCGTGCCCAACACCGGCTGGTGGGGCACCTTCCAGTGGATCGGCGTCGGCGGCATCTCCCTGTCCGCCGGCCAGCACGTCCTCCGGATCTACGCCGACCAGGAGTACTTCAACCTGGACGCTCTCCGCGTCGTCGCCTCTGGGGACACCACGCTCCCCACGGTCTCTATCACCGCACCGACCGTCGGGGCGACCGTCGTCGGCACCGTGACCGTCGCCGCCAGCGCCTCGGACAACGTCGGCGTCGTCGGCGTGCAGTTCAAGCTCGACGGCGCCAACCTCGGCGCCGAGGTCACCACTGCGCCCTACAGCACGGCGTGGGATACCTCCACTGCAGCCAACGGCTCCCACAGTCTCACCGCTGTCGCCCGCGACGCGGCCGGCAACACGGCGACGGCGACCGCGGTCACGGTCACGGTCTCGAACGCGAGCATCCCCCCAGGGCTCGTGGCCGCCTACAGCTTCAACCAGGGCAACGGCGGGACGGCCCTCGACGCCTCTGACAACGGAAACAACGGCACGATCTCAGGCGCGACCTGGACCAGCCAGGGGAGATACGGCAACGCCCTTTCCTTCGACGGCGTGAGTAATCTGGTGAGGGCTTCGAACGTGACCCTCGGCAGCGCGTTCACGATCATGGCGTGGATCTACAGCCCCACCAATGCCCAGTACGAAACGATCGTGACCGTGGGAACGAACCGAGATTTCTATCTGCGCAGCGGGGTCATTGCCTTCTACGACGGGTCGACTGAGCGCCCGTTCGGCAGCAAGATCTCCAGGAACGTCTGGCATCATGTGGCCCTCGTTTCGGACGGCTCGACCCTCCGCGTGTACCTCGACGGTGCTCCCAGGGGCACGCCGCAAGCCCTGTCGCTCGGTTCCATCACCGGTGTCCTGCAAGTCGGTGCGTTGCCCGTGGGATCCGGCAATTACGACTTCTTCGGCGGAAGAATCGATGAGGTCCGGGTCTACTCCCGCGCCCTCACGCAGGCGGAGGTCCAAAGCGACATGACCACGCCAGTCGCGCCGTAGCGGGCGAGATGATCCTCCGTGGCGGGTGAAGCTTCCGCGTTCAAGGAAATATCTGACGGAACGAGGGAGGTCCGAGTACCGATCCACAGGGACAGAGACATCGTCACTGCGCGCCAGGAGGGGCGCGCGCTGGCCTCGCTCCTGGGATTCTCGTCCAGCGAGGCGACGCTCGTCGCAACGGCCATCTCGGAGCTGGCCCGCAACATCGTGCTCTACGCGAAGCACGGCGAGATCATCGTAGAACTGCTCCGCGACGGCGCCCGGCAGGGCGTCATGGTGGTGGCTCGTGACGAAGGCCCCGGCATCCCGGACATTCCGCGGGCGTTGGTCGCTGGTCACTCCACCTCGGGCGGGCTCGGACTGGGCTTGCCGGGAGTCAGCAGGTTGATGGACGAGCTCCATATCTCGTCCGAAGTCGGAAAAGGCACGACAGTGGTGGCCAAAAAATGGAAGGGTTGGTCGTCCTCATGGCCGAATGGGAGACCGCCGCCTTGACCTTGCCCTCTAACGCTCGTCTCAGACGCCCCCTTCTCAGGGAAAACCATCAAACAATGAGGAATCTCATCGGGCCGGCCCCGTCTTTTACTCCCTCCGTCTAAGAGCGAGCGACTGACAGCGGAGGACCACCATGGGCCAGAACACCGCGCCGAGCCAGCGACTGTGGATCACCGTCGGTGTCGGGCCGCTCATCGCCGTGCTCCTGATGACTGCAGCAGCACGGGGCCAGCAACTCCCCATCCCCCAGCTCGCCCTCTGGGAATCCAACATGATCACGTATGGGCAGGCGAATTGCGCCAGGCTGGCCGACCCGACGATCCCGTTTGACCAGAAGCTCAACCCATCGACCGGCCATGTCTACTACGACGCTGAGCGCGCCTTCTATCAGATCGCCGATTACACCGGCAATACGGCCCAGTGGAACTCCTGCGCGCAGATCGCCGAAGGCATTTATCGCGATCAATACGTGATCCCCAACAATGGCGATGTGTATGCCGGGCCGTATGACCCCGACCCTGTCGTTGCGGACACGTCAGGCCAGGGCGACTGGAATTTCACAACCGGTCTGCGTATGGATTACCAACGAACCGCGGACGCCACGTCGCAATATGCCGTGGTCCTGCTATCCCAGAACGCCGCCTTCGCGCGTGACAGCACTCCGCTCGCCTGGACCGTGACCGCCGATCTCAGTCGCGAAGTGGCGTTTGCGATTCTCAGCTACATCAACGCCGAGGCGGTTGGGCAACCCCCGCGGCAGCGCCGAATCGACATGGTCAACCAGGCGTATGGCCATATGAAGCAGTGGTTCGTCGATTTCTCCTGGCCTGGGCCGTGGCAACAGAGTCCGCAGACGACCATTCGCCTGGCGCCCTTTATGGTCGGTCTCACGGCGCACACACTGATCCGGGATTGGGAACAGACCCACGACTCCCGCCTGATCCCCGCCCTCAGATTGGCTGCGGACTGGATGTGGGCGAACGCCTGGATCCCGCGCGACGCGTCGATGTGGGAGGATAGCCGGTACCGAACCGCCGGCGCGCCCGATGCGAATCTGCTGATCGCACCGATCTACGCGTTCCTCTACCGGCAGACCGGCGACACGAAGTATCGCGATCAAGGAGATCAAATCTTCTCCGGTGGTGTCACCGGCGCCTGGCTCGGCGACGGAAAACACTTCGACCACAACTACTGGTGGAGTTTCGACTACGTGAACTGGCGCACTGCTGGTCCTGTGGCGCCCAGCCCTCCAGCACCCCCTGCGCTGCCGATCGCCAACGACGGCTTCGAGTCGGGGACCTTCTCGGGCGGAACCGGCTGGAGCGAGCCGTGGACGAAGTCCGGCGACGTCAGCATCCGGACCAGCGTGGATGGGCCCATAGAAGGAAAGAGTCACGTCAGGCTGCGCCGGAACACGGGGTACCTCGAGCGGACGCTGAACCTCTCGGGCGCGCAGAATGTCCACTTGACCTTCTGGGCCAAGGTCAGGTCCTTCGAGAGCTCCGACAAGGCTCTGGTGAAGGTGAGCCCGGACGGAGTGACCTTCACCACCGTCAAGGTCTTCACCTCCGCCGACGGCAACAACACGTACCGTTACTACGATCTCGATCTCAC
>QHTB01000119.1 GCA_003220615.1 Candidatus Rokuibacteriota bacterium | reverse complement strand
CTGGCCGGACAGCGCGAACGTCATCGCGCAGCTGTCGAGGAGCGAGTTGCGACGCAGGGCCGACAGGATGCCGAGCGGCACGGCGAGCAGCATGGCGAGCAGCATAGCCGCGAGGGCCAGCCTCAGCGTGGCGGGGAAGCGCTCGAGCACGAGGGGCAGAGTCGGCTGCTGGTGGCGCAGCGAGCGGCCGAAGTCGGCGCGGACGGCGCGCGCGAGGAAGCGCCCGTATTGATCGGGCAGCGGGCGATCGAAGCCGAGCGCCGCGCGCACCATCTCGTAATCCGCCCGCGTGCCCTCGGGACCCACGTAGAGGGCGGTCGGATCGCCGGACAGGTGCACCACGACGAAGACCGCCAGCGTGGTGACGACGAGGAGCACCAGCGCCCAGGCGAGCCGCTGTACCAGGTACGCGATCACGCGCGGGTCAGTTCCACTTCACCAGCCGTTCACGCCGTTCCCAGATTCGCGCGGCCGCTCTCGAGGTGCGGATGGACAGCGAGCGTGCGCCGGAACAGATCGGCGGCTTCGCGGAACGCGCTGAGCGCCAGACGGCAGAGGCGCTGGGCCGGTGCCGCCTCGACCAGCCGCGTGAACACGGCGTCCGCCTGCTCGATCTGCTGGCGCTGCATCGCCTCGATTCCTGCACGTGGGGGCCGAGCGGGCAAGATCCGATGTCGTCGACCATGAAGCCCAGATGGTGAATGCCCGTGTAGCCCGCCGCGTCCCGGGGACTCTCGCCCGTGTCCTCAGCCCTGGACTTGAGGATCGCGAGATTGATGTACCCGTCGGAAAGGTACACGCCCGCTCGCGCCTGGCCGACCTCCTTCAGGCCGAACACGTCCTTGTAGAAGGCCGCGGTCTTCTCGGGGTACGGAGTGCGAATGGCGATGTGCTTGATCCTGGCCATTGGACGTCCTTTCTCAGCTCGGTCTACGACGTCGACATCCGCCGCGGGATCTTCTTCCGGGTCTCCTCAAGCTCGCGCGTCAAGTCGGCGTTCCGCCGCTCGAGGTCTTGCTTCTCTTCCTGAAGCCCCAAAACCTCGGCACGCAGCCGCCGGAGCTCGCGGCGCAGCGATTCGACGTCGGTGCCGTCGCCGTCGGGCTCCGCCGTAGGCCGCGTCGGCGATGCCGTCACCCGTCGGACCGTGATCTTCTCGTGGGCCGCCCAGTACTTCTCTCGAGCCGTCGCGGGATTCCCGGGCCGTTGGACGCGAGCGCGCACCTCATGGCCCTTCTTGAACGTGACGGGGCGGGACGCGACTTCCCACTCATGGGCCTCGTCCCCCGTCTCCGCATCGTCGAAGCGGTCGCCGATATGGAGCTGGTCGGGGAAGATCGAAAGGGTCGGCTCAGGATCCGAGCCGCGACGAGACGGTCCAGCCACTCAGCTCACCACCGCCCGAGGACCATCACCACGCCCGAGGCGAGCAGGATCGCGATCACGACGCTCGCGACGGTGAAGACGGCCCGGCGTCTGGCGCGACGACGCACCCGACTGCCGGGCGGGCGAGCGGTCCTCGAAGACCATGCCTTCAGGTCAGTTCCACCATCCGGCGCGCCGGATCTTCTCCCGCTCCCGCAGCGCCTTCGTCAGCGTCGCCTTCATCACCGGGCGTGTGATCGTGTCCCGGCGCACCTCAAGGATGGAACGGATGAGGCGCTGGACGCGGAGCCAAAGGTGTTGCCAGCGGGTGTCAGTCACGCGCGGCACCGTAGCTGAACGACGGCGAGGCGTCAATATCGCCCAATCGGATATAGAGCGACCCTCGGGGTGTCGTCAGGCGGCGTCGCGCCTCGGCACGGCTGACCATCTCGCATCCCGCCTCGGCCCGTGAGGGGCGAGATGGGGTTACGCCACCGTGCGAGGCGACCGCCAGCCGGGAGCAGCAGCCGGGAGATCGTGCGGACGCTGCGCGTCGCGACGCCCTGACGCGTCTCTCCGTCACTTTTTCTTTCGCGATCGACGGCACCGGGCCGTAGGGTGAGCACGATGGCAAGAGGCGGCACGATGACGCGTACGCTTCTGGCAGCCTTCGCCATGGCAGTGCGGCCGGTCTCGTCGTTCGTCCGCTATCGTCTCATCGCGACCGTGGCACGCGAGATCAGCCTCTGGCGCTGGAAACGACGGCACGGCCGGCGCCCGCAAGCTCCGAGACCGTCGACGCGTGGCCGGCGAGCGGCACGGGCGTTCGTATTCCAGGCCGAGCGGCCCGCGTCGTTCCCCGGCGCTGACGAACCGCGCGCCGCGAGACGGAGCGCGACGTCGACCGGCCGCGTGCGACCGTCGAGCGCGTGACGTGCGAGTTGGATCTGTACCGCGCGGTCAAGCGGCGACGCCACGGGCGGCAGTGAGCCGCCGGTCGTCGTCGAGCTAAAGCTCACCTTCAATCTCGCGCTCGTGCAGGGCGTCGATCGCCTCTCCCTCTACCGATCTGGATCATGTCCTCGTCCTTGGCGAACGGCACCTCCGCCGCATCCTGACCCGCTACCTCACGTACTTATCATCGGGCGCGAACTCACCTCTCGGTCGACAAAGATGCCGACCGTGGGCCAATCGAGCGACCGGAGCGCGGCGTGGTCGTGCAGATTGGCGAAGTCGGGGGCCTGCACCATCGCCATGTCCGGCGGGCGGCCTGATCCAGCCCAACCAGTTCGCCATGCTCGGGCCCGTCCCGTCAGGCCGCTCGCCGCCCTACCTTGAACTCCGTCTCTTTCCGTGGTGGGCCGGATGGGCCCAAGGTTTACTGTCCTGCCTCCGACCCGCTGTCGAGAGTCTCCGAGCGTGCCTCACCGCACGGCTCCACATGTCCCGCCCGATGTTGTCAGTGCCCATGAACCGGACACTCGGTGGCTTCTTGCGAGATCCAGGGACCGACTCGTCGTAGGAGTAGGGCGCGATCCTATCGGCGAAGACTGCCATCACGATCAAGCCTGCCTTCAGCGCCCCGACCATAGCTTTCCGAGTGGGGACGAGTCCGGCTTCTCGTACCGAGGTATACCCCGTGTTCCATCGTAATTCGCGATCCTCAGCGAGCTTCGGAGTCCGCAGTGGGCCGTTGTCAGCCGCGCGACATCGGGGCCAGCTTGTCCAAGTGGCGTTGACCGGCGTCATCCCTAGAGCCGCGTATTCCCTGCGCTGTCGAAGGCTCTAACGCTGGTACGGCTCTTGCCGTTACCGGCCAGCACGCCCGCTCGCGCACCGTCTCTGGCAGCGGGAAAGGAGGGCAACGATGACGGAACGAATGATCCTCGTCACGGCAGCCATCTCTCTCATGGCGGAGGCGAAGCGACTGGCCCAACAGCTCAGGGTGAAGGGCACGGAAGCCACCGTGCGGCTCAAGGCGCTGAAGAGGACGGCTGGTGAGTCGTGGGACGAGATCAAACCGGCGATCGAAAAGGCCTGGGCCGAACTGCGTCCCGCGCTGCGAAGCGCGGCGGCTAAATTCAGGGAAACGCAATCACAGAGCCCGCGTGCCGTGTCCGACGACCTGACGCGTGGACAGCATCAGGGGCCACCAGTCACATGAATCGTAGGGCGGCAGGAGCCTGGTGTTTGGCGCGCGGCCTCCAACGTCGAGGGCGCTTGGCCTCACCATTCCACCCTCGCGACAACTGCTCTTCGACGGATTGGCGGTAGTCAGATAAACGCGCCTTATTCCGGCGGCGAAATCCACAGAGGTCGGTGATCAGGCTTCTCATCGACCTCGAGGCCCGGCGCGCTGTCTCACCCATCACGCCCCATGGCATCACGGCCAATGTTCATGCGGCTTCCCGTGGGGTGCGGTGTCGTCGCCGCTGCGACCGAGTGAGACCCAGACCGTTGCCATACGACTTGCAACGAGCCCGCAAGTAGCCCGCCCGCATTCGGGTCGCCGGGGCCCCGCCCGCCCCCCTTCACTGCGGGCCACGCCTGGCCGTGTGCGCGTCACTTGAAGCTGGCGCTCATTCTGTTGGCCCAGGTTTCCTGGAGGGACCCACGGGCAAGGTGGTGTGGCCCCAAAATCTAGAACCTAGAGCCTTGGCCACCAGTCCGCGGCCTTCATGCTCCACCAGACGGCCCAGGTGCGCCAGCAAACCCTTTCCATCACCGGGGCGCCCGCCGTAGTCTCAGGAAGATGTTGGATTTGCTTGCCGCCGCAAAGTCGGTGGGTGGATGGGTGCCGTCTCTCTGGCGCTTCGCCCGGCGCCCCCGCCTCCATGTCTACTTCGATGCGGCTCAAACGTACATGATCAGGACTGTCACCGACGCTGGAGGCGTGCCCGGCTACTTCTGTCATGTGATGGTACGGAATGACGGCCACGACGTGGCCCGCAAATGCCGTGGACGCTTGACGGCTGTCTTACAGCGAGACGCAGATGGCCGGACGGCTCCCGCCCCAGGCTTCGTCGCTCCCGTGGTTCTCAAATGGGCTCACGAACTGGACTGGAACTGGAACCCTCGGGATATTGAGCACGATGTTCCTCGTCGGCTGGACCTCTGCTATGCGCTTCAGTCAGCCCCGCAGCAGCTACGATTCTTCAGCCACCCGGTGCCGGCCGGAGTGCAGACAATTTTCCCGACAGGGCTCTACACCATCCGTATCAGAGTGGATGCCGAGAACGCCGCCCACGTCGAGGGCACCTTCGACATCGACTTCACCCATGGGTGGAGCCAGATCACGATCACGGTGGCCTGAAAGGTCGCGCAGCGGTGCCTGCTGTCCCGGCCTGACGCGCCACCCCGCCGATGAACACCGCCCCTCGTCGCGCTCTCCTGCTCGCCGCCCTCGCCGCCGTGCGCGTGAAGACTCAGGCGCCCGAGTTTGCCATTCTCCACGCCTGGCTCGACTCCTGGTCTGGCCTTGGCCTGATCGTCCTCGGCATGCACCGCCACGGCTACGACCTGTCGCTGACCCACGATAGGAACGGCTGGCGGGCGACCTTCCTCCACCGGAGCCACGTCCTATACCCATGGGTCGGGCAGGTGCTGTGCTGGTGGCCGACGCCATGGCGAGCCATCCAGCAGGCCGCCTGGCGGGCGCTGAGCACGCCGTTCGCCCGGGATTACTCCGTCATCGACGACTCGCTGCAGTAGGCTGGCGACCACGCGGGGCAATTCGGGTCGGCTCCGGCGGAGTCACTCACGGCCGTCTGTACCGCTACCCGCAGTCGCACGCCCATTGCGACTCACTCCGGCGAGATGACGAGCGAGCCTGGGAACTCCGACGCGACCATTCGAGCGTCGGACACCGCCCGCGGATGCCAAGGTTCGGTGTGAGGCCCGCCGCCCGGACATGAGCGACCGCCGCGGCGCGCTCCCGCGAAGCCACTTGTCACCGAATTCCCGCACGTAACGCTGGGCCAGGACACGTCCGACGTCCAGCGTGCGGTGGTAGAAGATCCTTAGTTCCCGCCCATCTTTTCTCCGCCCACCTGCTCCTTCACGAGCCGGTCGGCAACTTGCTCGATTTCCATCTCCAGGTCTTTGGCGCTGACACGTCCGAACAGGTCGAGAAGGCGAGCGATCGAACCGGTCCACCCCGTCTGGTGGCTGGCGCCGAGCCCCGCTCCATTGTCACCGTGGAAGTATTCATAGAAGAGGATCAGATCGCGCCAGTGCGGATCGTTCTGGAACTTGGCGGTTCCTCCGTACACCGGCCGCCGTCCCTTTTTGTCGCGCAGGAACGCACCGGCCAGCCGGTGGGAGATTTCTCGAGCCACTTCGAACAGCGTCACGTACGGCCCCGAACCCGTCGGACATTGAACCTTGAAGTCATCGCCGTAGAAGCTATACAGGTTCAAGAGCGCGCGGATCAGCAGCACATTGACGGGCATCCAGACGGGGCCCCGCCAGTTGGAGTTGCCTCCGAACATCCCGGTATTCGATTCGCCAGGCAGGTACTGGACCTTGTATTCCTGGTCGCCGACGTGAAACACGAACGGATGCTCCAGGTGATATCGCGACAGCGAGCGAATACCGTGGGGCCCGAGAAACTCGTTCTCGTCGAGCATGTAGGCGAGCACTCGCTCCAGCTTCTGCTTGTTGAGGATCGACAGCAGACGCCGTCCTCTGTAGCCGATGAAGCCCTCGCTGGTCGGGGCCACATGGGACACGACCTTCGGATGGCGTTTCCGGAACAGGGCGATCATCTCCATCAGCTTCGGATAGCGAGTGAGCGCATCTCCCGCGAACACCGACGTCGCGCACAGCGGCAGGAGCCCCACCAGCGACCGCACCTTCAAACGCATCGCCTGGCCGTCGGGCAGCCGGAGCAGATCATAAAAGAATCCGTCCTTCTCATCCCACATCTCGTCCTGATGCTCGCCGATGCGGTCCATCGCGTAGGAGATCCACACGAAATGCTCGACGAACTTGTAGGCGACCTCTTCGTACATCGGGTCGTATTCGGTGAGAATGAGGGCGATCTCCAGCATGTTCTGGCAGTAGAACGCCATCCAGGCCGTCCCGTCCGCCTGCTCCAGAGTGCCGCCCGTGGGGAGCTGGGCACTCCGGTCGAATACGCCAATGTTGTCCAGACCCAGAAATCCCCCGGCGAACACGTTGCGCCCGGCGGGGTCCTTGCGGTTGACCCACCAGCTGAAGTTCAGCATCAACCCCTGAAACGCTCGTTCCAGGAACCGAAGATCCGCCCGGCCGAGGGTCCGCTCCATCTTGTAGAGGAAGAGGGTGGCCCAGGCGTGCACCGGGGGATTCACATCGCTGAAGTTCCACTCGTAGGCGGGAATTTGCCCATTGGGGTGGGCATAGAGACCGCGCAGCATCAGCAGGAGCTGCTCCTTCGCAAAATCCAAGTCCACCAGCGACAGGGAGAGCGTATGGAAGGCCAGGTCCCAGGCCGCATACCAGGGATACTCCCATTTGTCCGGCATCGAGATCACATCGGCGTTCAGCATGTGGAACCATTCCGTATTCCGCACGCCGTGGCCAGCGGATTCCATGAGCGGATGACTCTTGTGCTCCTGAAGCCATCGATCCAGATCGAAGTAGTAGTACTGCTTGCTCCACAGCATTCCCGCCAGCGCCTGGCGGTGCACCCGGCGTTCATCTTCGTTCAGCGAGGTCGGCGAGATCCGATCGTAGAACTCGTCAGCGTCGGCGATCCGACTCTTGAATATCTTGTCGAACCCGCCAAAGGCATCGTCGTTCCGGACGGCCGCCAGACGGAGGCGGACAGTCTTGCTTCCGCCGGCGGGCACGTCGAGGACATAGTGGGCCGCCGCCTTGGTCCCGACCTTGGCGGGGTTGATCGCCTCGCCGCGGCCCGAGATGATGTACTCGTGGAACGCATCCTTGACGTACGGGGTCGCACTGGGCTGGCCCCAGAGACGGGACGCGTTACTCTCGTTCTCGGTGAAGAGCAGCTCCGAGGCTCCATCGCACAGCAGCCAGTACTCGCCGAGCTCCTGGTGGGTGGCTTGAATGACGCCCGGCCGCGCCTCGCGCAGAGAAGGTTTTTGATCGTCCTCACCCCAGGACCAGGTGTTGCGGAACCACAGTGTCGGCAAGACACGAAGCCGGGCCGCTTCGGGCCCACGATTGTGCACGGTAATGCGAACGAGGACGTCTTCCGGGCCCTCCTTCGCGTACTCGACGAACACGTCGAAGTACCGATCGTCGCCGAAGGCGCCGGTATCGAGCAGCTCGTACTCGAACTCTTCCCGCGATCGTCCCCGGTTCGTGTCGATCAGGTCCCGGTAGGGATACTCCCGCTGCGGGTACTTGTAGAGGTACTTCATGTACGAGTGCGTGGGCGTGCTGTCGAGGTAGAAGTAGTACTCCTTGACGTCCTCGCCATGGTTCGCCTCACTGTTGGTGAGTCCGAACAGGCGCTCTTTCAGGATGGGGTCCCGCTCGTTCCACAACGCCAGCGCGAAGCACAGCCGCTGCTTGTCATCCGAGAGGCCCCCAAGCCCGTCCTCGCCCCACCGGTAGGCCCGTGAGCGAGCCTGGTCATGGGTGAAATAGTCCCAGGCGTTGCCGTCATCGCTGTAGTCCTCACGGACCGTCCCCCACTGGCGCTCGCTGAGGTAGGGGCCCCATTTCTTCCAGGGGATGTGCGCCTCGCGCGCCTCGTTCAACCGTTTTTGCTCAGTGACATCCACCAAGGGGCCCATTGCTTGCCTCCTCCCCCACCTGACCAATTGAACAAGTCTTCCTTAGCTACTTCTCCCCACGCATGATGCGAAAACGCGCCTCAGTTTTGATCGAGAACTCCTGAAAGGACTGGCGATCGCGAGAGGCGTCGGGCGGCAGTTCGTCCAGGCGCGAGATGATGACGGCGCCGCGGGCGCGCACGACCCGTTCGGCCACCCACGGGAAGAGGCTGACCGGGTCGTCGGCCGGTATCCGGGCAATCCCCGGGCGGAACCATTGATGAGTGAGACGTTCGCTCTTGCTGAGTGAAGTCTGCTCCGAAACCAGCACGGCCATCGCGGGAGGAATCTCAGCACGGCCGACATGCCGGTCGCTATTGGACGAAGGTCGTACCCTGCACCCCACATCCCTGCGGGAGTCTCGCCGCCGCCACGTCCCGCGGGCGGCCACTGCATGCGACGGCCTGCCAAGACTGGCCGCAGGCCGTTCTGGATGCGGAACGACTCGGATCCCAAGCTGGCGGCGGCGATGTGCCGTGCGTACAACCGGTGGCTCGCGGATTACTGCAAGCCGTATCCGGATCGTCTGTTCGGGGTCGCCATGCTGCCGATGCAATCGGTCAATCTGGCCATCGAGGAGATGCGCTTCGCGCGAAAGCAGCTCGGGATGAAGGGCGGCTTTCTCCGGCCCAACCCCTACAACGGCCGGATGGCCAATCACCCGGACTACGACCCGTTCTGGGCCGAGGCGCAGGAGCTGGACTTCTCGATCGGCTTCCACGAGGGCGCCTCGGGCGGCATCCCGACCGTCGGCGCCGCCCTCGCCTGCTGGGAGACGTTCTGCGATCGCATCGTGCGTGCCCACCCCACCTTTCCGAGGTCTGACGACAATAAGGACGCGATGATACGCTCCGATTTCCCTATGCCGAAACCGCGGAAAGAGCCCCGATTTCGTGCTCATTTCTGGGCGATAGACGTCTCGGAGAAGGCCGGACGATCTCACTAACCTGCTCATGAAAGCCAAGGACGCGAAGTAGCCATGCCCTACGACCAGACAATCATTGTCCCGATCGTCATGGGCAAGGAAGGCGTGTACGGCATCCGCAACGCCGACCGGGTCCCGATGGGCGGCGCGCGCCTGGTGCGCAACGTCAGCCTGGAGGGCCGCACGATGCGGACCGAGGGCGGCGCGGCCTCGCTCGGCACTGCCATTGGCTCAGCCGGCCGGGCGTCGCTCGACTACTGGCGGTTTTACGTCAGCGGCGGTCTACCTTCTCGAAGCCCTTTGAGGTCTCACAGAGACCGAGGTTGGCGCGCCAGACGCCGCGGTTGCGCTCGCACTGCGCCTTGCCGGCGAACGTCGCTGCTGTACTTCATGACAGCCTCCACCGTGGGCTAGGCTACTCCACTTCGAGTAAGCCCGAGGCCACCGTGAACGGCTGCGCCCATACGAGTCGCCTGGCGTTCCGGGGAAAGGCGCCGCCGCAGTCAGCAGAGCGTGCCTACGCGCTTGGTCAAGCACTCGCTGTCGGCATCCCAGGCGGCGCGCGGGGAGGACCAGCGAGGCGCGGCCGATCGCCGAGGCCCACTTGACCAGGACCCTCGCAGGGCAGATCCTTCACGTATCGGAGCGCCTCGTGTGGGACTCGTGTTCCCATGTCAGGCCCTCTGGGAGAGCAGTATGAGAAGGTTCACCGCTGTCTCGCTTCTTGCCGTCGGGTTTCTCCTTGCCGCGCGGCTGCCGAGCGAAGCCTGGACAGGTGGAGGCCATGGTGGGGGCCATCATGGCGGCCATCACCACTTTGGCGGCCGGTCCCACGTCTTCGTCGGTGTGGGGCCGTGGTTCTGGGGGCCACCGTATCCATACTGGTGGGACTATCCGCCGGCGTACTACTACGCTCCGCCGGTCGTCGTGCAGGAGCCTCCGGTCTACATTCAGCAGCCAGCGCCGACCGCGCCGGCGCCGGAAGCGTACTGGTACTACTGCGCGAGCGCGCAGGCGTACTATCCGACCGCTCCAAGCTGTCCCGAACAGTGGATCCAAGTGCCAGCGAGGAGCCGGTAGCGAGTCCAATGCGCCGCGCGTTGGATCCCACGCGCCCGCTCCGTGTCCGCTGGGCCACGGCGCCGCTTCGCCGGGATGCCTACATGTTCGAGCAGGACCCGGAGACCGAGACCCCCACTGCCGGATAGATCGCCATGGATCGGGTCACTTGGGACGCCGTGCTCGCCCGCCTAGACGATGCGCTGGCTCTCTGTCATCGCTTCGGCCTTGGAAAAGAGGTGGCCGCCAGTCGCTTCATCGAGTATCGCCGCGTCGTTACTGGGCTCGTGACGGCACTGCACGATGGGGGGCAAGACGCAGCCCGCGAGGAGTTTCACCGTGATTCCGCGTTGAGCATGATCGCTCTGACCGAGGCGGCGGAGTTCGGGGACGTCGGAGACTTCATCAGTCAGTACGGCGAACACGGCGTCCGTCGGACGCTCGGCCGTGTTCTTGATGGCCCCGTCCTGCCGGCCGACGAAGATCCCAATAGCAACGACCCCCGCAACCGCCTCTTCGAGTTTGTCATCGCATCGAAGCTCTGGCGAGCCGGTCTTCAGCCTCGCCTTGGGGACCGCCCGGATGTGTCGTGCGAGGTCCGCGGCAAGACGTTCTTCATCGAATGCAAGCGGCCGCTGACCGCGCGCGGCGTGAAAGGACGGATCACTGATGCGGCCGCGATGCTGCCCGACAGGATCGATGCCACCGGTGGCCAAGCGCTCGGCGTCATCGCCCTGTCGCTCACGAGACGTTTGAATCTTGGCGACAAGCTTCTCGTGTATCGCGGCGAGGCCGATGGCAAGGAGAAGCTGTCCCGGGCGTTGGCGACCGCCGCGGCGTTCGCGCGCTCAGATTGGGAACGGTTGCCCGGCAACATCGTGGGGCTGCTGTGGCACGCCATCACGCCGGCCCTCGATGAGTCAATCCATCTCTACACCATTGCCCAGTACATGAACGTCCAGCCCCTCGCGCCATCGCTGAGCTTTGAGGAGCAGTGGTTCCGACTCTTATACGAAGCGCTTGGGAGGATCTGGGGACATGCGTAGGTCGGCCGGCACACGGCGTAACGACCGGTACCGAGTAGCCAAGACCCGCCGGCCGGAAGCCCGTTAGGGCCACAGACGTGGCGAGAAATCGTAGGAGGCGAGATGATCAGATACGCCATTGTTCTCGCAGCGCCCGTCGTCGGAGGCGTCCTGATCGCCGTTGCGATTATCCTAATCACCGAACTGCGCGAGCGTCGCGAAAGACGCCGCATGGCGTTGCGCGAAGCAAGACATCTAGACCGCGCGCCGGTTTCTGGCGGACCGGCCCCCGACGCCAAAGACCGACGCATCGCTTCCTAATCCGAGAAGTCACAACTCACCCTGTGACACAGGCGGTCCGCTTGGTTTTGAACCGCCCGCCATGACGTTGGCCACCCGTAAGGACCTGACCGACCCACGGATACAGCACGGCCGTGAGATCACCTCCCACTCATGCTCCGCATCCTCAGTGTCAGCGTCCATACACCGGTCGCCGATGTGGAGCTGGAGGGGACCGGCGAGGCATTGCGTTCGCCCTCGAGGCGGCCCGGTCGGCCAGTGGATGTGTCGCGACGCCGCAAGCGGAATGACATATGCATGTACATATATCTACGTGACGATCGGTTCAGACATCACGGTCGGGCGCATCGTTCGTGACGCGCACGCCATCTGAAGGGCATGAGGCGCTCTCCCGGCTGCGACCGGCAGGGCATGCGGATCGCGCCAACTCGGAGCGGACGCGATCGTCAAGGTCTTCTTATCGAGGTAGGCATGAGGCACGCCAGGTGACGCTCCGACACCAAAGCACAGGAGGCAATTATGAAGGGCATCAGCAAGACAGCTCATGCGGGGTTCAGTCCTCTGATCCCGGCGGTGTTGGTACCGCCAGAGGTGTTCACCCAGGCCCCACCGGGTTTTATTCCGCCACCGCTCAATCCCTCCGGGGCGCGGCTGGAAACGAAGGAGCTGGCGCCTGGCGTGTACGGCCTGCTTTCCAGCAAGCCGCCTGTGGACAACAGTGGCTTTGTGGTGGGCGAGCATGGCGTCCTCGTGATCGACGCGCACATCAATGGCGCGATGGCCGGGCTGATCCAGACCGCCGTGCGGCAGGTCACCAACAAACCCATCCTCTACGTGGTCAACACCAACTACCATGGCGATCACACGTTCGGGAACTACGCCTTCCCCCCCGAGACGTTGATCGTCGCCCAGCAGAAGACCGCCGAGAGCATGCGAGATTTTGAGCGAGAGAAACGGTTCTTGCTGCCGACCGTGGACAACGACCCGACGGTGTTCGGCGATGTACGACTACGCCTCCCGGATGTGGTCCTCGATGAGTACCTGGAGTTGGATTTGGGCGGCCGGGTGGTGGAACTCTACCACTTCGGTCACGGCAATACGCCCGGCGACACCGTCGTTTTCGTGCCCGAGGCCCGGGTCGCCTGGACGGGCAACCTGATCGCCGGTGAAGGGTTCATTCCCTTTCTGATCGAAGGTGGGGCAGGCGCATACCTGGAGACGATGGCAAAGTTCACGCACACGCTCGAGGTGGCGACAATTGTTCCTGGGCACGGGCTGCTGACTTCGGGGACGATCCTGGGCCGTCATCTGCCCTATCTGAGTGAGTTGATTGAAGCTGTGCGAAAAGCGATCCGGGCCGGCCAGAGCCTGGAGGAAGCGATAGCCGCCACTCCGCTCGGCCAGCAATACACGCAGGACACCGCGGGCTCGAACTCGCCTTTGCTGCCTCAATTCGTAGCGTTCCGGGCCGGCATCCATCGCTGGAACGTGTGGCGAACCTACCAAGGGATGAAAGGGCATCCGACCTACAGAGGTCCAGAGGCTGCGTACGCCGCCACTCATGAGAAGAACGCAATGTTTGTTCTTGGTTGATTCACATGTCGAAGCGCACAGGCACGACTAACGCCACCTCCGATGGGGCAATAACTGCCGGCGAGGGTCTGCGGTGAAGGAGGTTGTGATGTCTGACGCCGGCATCATCGACGCGATGCGCACTCCCCTCCCCGAAAGAACGAAGACCTATGACGATCGAAAACGCAGTCTGCAGCCGACAGCTCACTACGCCAACCCAGACCGGTATACGCGCTAAAAGAAAATCTACGAGGGGGCGTGCCGTTGGTTGCGCGGTCGGATTGAATCGACCACCTCTGGGTTATGAGTGCGAGTTCCGAGCGTTCCCATCAACTGGGACCGCACCTAGAGGGTTGGAACCCAGGAGGGAATGCTGGCGAGAATTTCCTGGGAATCTGGAAATTGGACCAACATTGACGGCTGTCACCCGAATGGAGCGGACACCCGGCATCGATGCCGGCGCCCGCCACAGCCTGCGTCGCTAGCGCACGCCATCTCCGACCGAGCATTCCTCAGGCGCGAGCTCGGGGAGAGCCCGCCAGCGGCTGCACCGGGAAACCCTTGGCGCGCCAACCCGACAGGCCGCCCTCGAGAGGGCGAACCTGCGTGATTCCCCTTCGCAGCAGGGCGAGCGCCACCCGGGCGCTGGTCGCTTCGTTGGGTCAAGAACAGAAGAGAACGATTTCGACGTCGCGCGGAATCTCCAAGTGGCGCTGCTCCAGGTCCTCGGCGGCTACCCGGAGGGCACCGGGAATCGTATAGGGGTCGGCGCTCTCTTCCAAGGCGGTACGGAGATCCACGATCATCGGTTGCTCCCCGGCGTCGACCCGTCGCTGAAGCTCTACGGGACTGATGCGGGCGACGCGGAGCTGGCGGAGGAAGCGGCGGCGCCGCGCGGACTTGATCACAAGGTACGCAACCAGAACGGTGACCAGAAGGGCAAGGGCGCCTTGGCCAAGCCGTGATGCCCCCTCCACCGCTTCCGCGATGGCGTCGCTCATGACGTATCCGAGGCCGGTCCAGGTCCCCGCCCAGGCGACGGCGCCTCCCAGATCGTAGGCGACGAAACGGACAACCCCGACTCCGACCGCGCCGGCCAATCCGGCCGCGAGAGGGTTCACGCCAGGCAGGAACTTAGCGATCAGAAGCGCGCGTAGTCGATGCCGGAGGAAAAGATTCTGGGCACGACGGAGGCAGGAGTCGGGCTCCAGCGTGATTCGGCACAGTACACCGAGCGCGCGCAGGCCATGTCGGCGCCCCACCGCGTACCACGCCAGGTCGGCAACCAGTGAGGCGGCCACAGCCAGGGCTATCGCCAAAGACAGGCTGAGCCGCTGCCCACCCGCCAGGGCACCGGCGCCTAGTAGCAGCGGGACGACCGGTATCGGTATACCGGCCTGGTCAGCGAATACCCAGGCGAACAGCATCGGCCAACCGTACAGCAGGATGGTCTCCACTAGGAGAGCTCGCTCGAATGCACGTCCGCCTCCTCAATCGTTGGCTTGCTCTTTCCAGGCTTTCTTGATCGCTCTTGTCTCGCGCATCGGTGTCTATTGATCTCCCTACCTTCATGCTTGGCCCACCGGCTTCGGCGTTTCACCGCAAACAATG
>QHTB01000118.1 GCA_003220615.1 Candidatus Rokuibacteriota bacterium | reverse complement strand
TCCGTCACATCGCGGGCAATCTGCACCACGACGGATTGATCATGGTGTATCTGCCGAAGGAGAAGATCCTCATCGAGGCCGACGCCTACACGCCGCTTCCGCCCAACGCGACGCCGCCGACCGCGGCGAATGCGAATCCGTACACCGTCAACCTGGCGGACAACCTCAAGAAGCAGAATCTCGACGTGGCGCAGGTGCTGCCGCTTCACGGGCGCATCGTGCCGGTCGCCGAGCTCCACAAAGCGGCAGGTCATTAGCCCCCCTTCAGCCGGGGGTCGAGCAGGTCGCGGAGCGCGTCGCCCAGCATGTTGAAGCCGAAGACGGCGAGCGAGAGCGCGACCGCCGGCCAGATGGCGAGCCACGGCGCCTGGTACATGTGGTCGAGCCCGGCCAGCGACAGCATCCCGCCCCACGTCGGGTAGGGCGGCGGCACGCCGAGGCCGAGGAACGAGAGGCTCGCCTCGGTCAGGATCACCGTGGAGAGCCCGGTGGTGGCGACGACGATGATCGTCGGCAGGACGTTGGGCAGGATGTGAGCCATCGCGATCCGCACGTGCCCGGAGCCGGCCGCTCGCGCGCTCTCGACGAAGGTGTGTTCCTTGATCGACAGCGCCACGCTCCGGATGATGCGTGAGTTCTGAATGCCGAAGGCGATGCCGAGCACCAGCGTGATGTGCCACGCGCTCGGCCCCACCAGCGACATGATCGACATCAGCAAGAGCAGCGGCGGGAACGCCATCCAGGCATCCACGCCGCGCTGGGCGAGCAGGTCGAGACGCCCGCCGAAGTAGGCGGACAGGATGCCGACGAGCGTGGCGAGCACGCTGCCGAGCCCGACCGCGCCGAAGCCCACGTAGAGCGAGACGCGCGCGCCGTAGATGAGCCGCGTCAGCAGATCGCGGCCGAGCTGATCGGTCCCCAGCCAGTGCGCGTGGTCCATCACGATGAAGCGCTCGCGCAGGCTCGTCTGCGCGTAGCCATAGGGCACGATCACGTCAGCGAGGACGGCCGCCGCCAGCATCACGACGACGATGACGGCCCCGGCGCTCCCGAGGGGCTTGCGCCGGAGCATCTGGACCCAGACGTCGAGATACCACGGCCGCGTGCGCGTCGGGGGGAGCGCGACACCGGGCAGGGCGATCGAGGCGGGCGTGGTGGCCATGGTCAGCGGTAGCGGATCCGCGGGTCGAGGAAGGCGTACGAGAGGTCGATGACGAGATTGAGCCCGACCACGATCGCCGCGATGATCAAATTCACCGACTGCACGACCGGATAGTCGAGCTTCGACAGGGCCTCGAAGAAGAACAGGCCGACGCCGGGAAGCCGGAAGATCGCCTCGATGATCACCGAGCCGCCGATGTAGAGCGGCATCTGGAGCCCGATCAGGCTGATCACCGGGATCATCGCGTTCTTGAGGGCGTGCCGCAGCACGATGGTCCGCTCGCCCAGTCCCTTGGACCACGCCGTCCGGATGTAGTCCTGGCGTAGCACGTCGAGCAGCGCCGAGCGCATGATGCGCATGATCGGCCCCGCCCGCGTGATGCCGAAGACGAGAGCGGGCACGAGCATGATCTTGAGGTTGGCGGCGGGATCGACGGTGAGCGGGACGTACGTCCACACCGGAGTCCATTTGAAGTAGATGGACGGCAGCACCACCACGACCACGGCGAGGCCGAAGTAGGGGACGGACAGCGCGAGGATCGACAGGACGCGCCCCGTGTAGTCGGCCACGGAATCCTGCCGGACCGCAGAGACGATGCCAACCCCGATGCCGATCACCACCGACACCACGATGGTGAGGGCGGCCAGCTCCAGCGTCACCGGGAAGCGGCGCGCGAACTCGTCCCAGATGGGCTGGCGCGTCCAGTACGAGCGGCCGAAGTCGCCGTGCCGCACGATGTTCCCGATCCACTCGAGGTACTGGACGTGCACGGGCCGATCGAGCCCGAGGTCCTTGCGGAGCGCGTCCATCGTCGGCGCGTAGGCGTGGCCCTCCACCATCCGAGTGACGACGTCGCCCGGCATCAGCCGCATCATGGCGAAGACGATGACGCTGACGAGGATCAGGGTCGGGATCGCGAGCGCGATGCGGCGGAGCACGTACTGTTTCATGCGCCCGCGGCTACTTCTCGATCCACGTGAAGGTCAGGCGGCGCCCGAGGTCGTAGCCGTCGTGGTGCTTGAAGCCTTTGACGTACGGCGGATGCGAGACGTAGCGCGGAGGCACCGGAACGTAGACGTAGTACGCTTTGTCGGCCAGGTAGCGCTGGATCTCGTGGATGATCTCGCGACGCTTCTTCGGATCGATCTCGCGGCGCTGGGCCAGCAGCATCCTGGTCAGCTCGGCGTCGTCCACGTGACTGCGGTTCCACGCCGCGCCGGGCAGGAACATCGTGGTCAGGAAGTCGTCGACCTCCGTCACACCGGCGCCATACGGCCCCATGGCCATCTTCTCGAACTTGCCGAGGTTGGTGGTGGTCGACCACTTGCCGAGCTCTTCCGGTTTGAGCTCCACGGAGATGCCGATCCGGCCGAGCATGTCCGCGGCCAGGTCGTAGTAGCTCCGCCACGGCGGCGGGAATCCCGGGAAGTGGTAGAGCGGCGTGGTGAATCCCCGCGGGAAACCGGCCTCGGCGAGCAGCCGCTTGGCCTCGGCGGGATCGTAGCCCACGAGGTACTTCGTCTTCGCGGGATCGATCCTGGCCGCATCGAGCTTCCAGTCCATGCCGCAGGGCACCGGGCCGGAGTCGACGCAGCCTTCGCCGAAGATCAGCGTCTCGTTCCACGTCTTGCGGTCGATGGCCAGGGACACGGCGCGGCGCACGCGCACGTCGTTGAAGGGCGGCTGGTCGGTGCGCATGAAGATGTGGCTGGTGTCCCCGATCACGTGCGGCGTCACCACCATCTCGGGATTCGTCCGCTTCAGCGCCTTGCCCTCTTCGGGATTGAGGAAGCCCCACCAGTGAGCCAGTTCGACCTTGCTCGCGCGCAAGAGGGCCAGGCGCGCGGCTTGATCGGGCACGACCTCCCAGACGACGCCGTCCAGGTAGGGCAGCCCCGGCATGAAGTAGTCGGGGTTCCGCTCGAAGACGATCCGGACGCCGCGCTCGTACGACTTCATCACGAAGGGGCCGGTCCCGATGACGGCGTCGGGCTGGTTGAAGTCCTTGAACTTCTCCTCGGCCTCGCGCGGCAGAATGGCCGTGTGCGCGGCGCTGGCGAGATGGTTCAGGAAGGGCGCGTACGGTTCCTTGAGGACGATGCGCACGGTGGAGCGGTCGACCACCTCGATGGCCTGGACGGGATCGAGACGCTGCCGCATGGGCGACTTCGTCCGGAAGCGCTCGAGCGAGTACTTGACGTCGTCGGCGGTGACCTCGCGTCCATTCACGGGGGGCTTGCGGTGGAAGCGCGCGCCCTTGCGCAGCGTGAACACGTAGGTGGTGGGCGTCGGAGATTCCCACCGCTCGGCGAGGTCGGGCAGGATCCGGAAGTCGGTCGAGCTCGTCTGCTCGGGGCCGGCGGGAAAGCGGACGAGGTGGCTGTAGGTCAGGCTCGCCACGGTCTGCGGGATGAAGTTGACGAGCTGGTGCGGATCGAGCCCCGGCGGATCGGCCGCCGCCACGTGGAACACGCCGCCTCGCTTCGGAGTCTGAGCGGAGGCCGGCGCGAAGGCCCCGCCCGCCAGCCCGACCACGGCGAGGAGGACGACCGCGAGGGCCGTGGTCACTTGTCGAGCCAGGTGTAGAGCAGGCGCATGCCGAGGCCGTAACCGTCGTGGTGCTGGAAGCCCTTCACGTAGGGCGGGTGCGAGACGTATTGCGGCCACTGCGGGACGTAGATGTAGTAGGCCTTGTCGGCCAGGTAGCGCTGGATGTCGTCGACGATCTGCTTCCGCTTCTTCGGGTCCATCTCACGGCGCTGGGCGACCAGCATCCGGCGGAGCTCGGCGTCGGTGACGTGGCTCTGGTTCGTGGGGAGCTCCGGATAGAAGCGCCCGAAGAGGAAATCGTCGACCTCGGTGAACGGCGTCGACGGCCCCATGGCCATCTTCTCGAACTTCCCGACCGCGGTGGTCGAGATGTACTTCCCGTACTCCTCGGGCTTGAGCTCGACGTTGATGCCGACCTTGCCGAGATTCTCGGCGGCCAGCTCGTAGTAGCTGCGCCAGGGCACGACGTAGCCGGGCCAGTGGAACATCGGCGTCGTGAATCCTCGCGGGAACCCGGCCTCGGCGAGCAGGCGCCTGGCCTCGACCGGATCGTAGCCCACGAGATACTTCGCCCTGGCCGGCTCGAGCTTTGCGGTGTCGAGCTTCCACTCCTTGAGCGCGCAGGGAACGGGGCCGGCGTCGACGCAGCCCTCGCCGAACAGCAGCGCGTCGTTCCAGGCCTTGCGCTCGATGGCGAGCGACATCGCCCGCCGGACGCGCACGTCGTTGAACGGGGGCTGATCGGTCCGCATGTAGATGAAGCCCTGGCCGATCACCTGGAACGGCGTCACCACCATCTCGGGATTGGTCTTCTTGAGCGAGCGCGCCTCTTCGGGGGCGACCCAGCCCCAGACGTGCGGCAGCTCGGCCTTGCCCGCGCGCAGGACGGACAATCGGGCTGCCGCGTCGGGGGTGATCTCGACCACGGCGCCGTCGAGATAGGGCAGAGGCTTCATGAAGTAGTCGGGGTTGCGCTCGAACACCATGCGCACGCCCTTGTCGTACGACTTGAGGATGAACGGCCCGGTGCCGATCACGGCGTCGGGGTGGTTGAAGTCCTTGAACTTCTCCTCGGCCTCGCGCGGAAGGATCGCGCAGAAGGACGAGTTGGCCAGGTGGTTCAAGAAGGGCGCGTACGGCTCCTTGAGCGTGACGCGCACGGTATGTCGATCGATGACGTCGATCGAGCTCACCGGCTCGAAGCGCGTGGCGAAGCCCGACTTGGCCATGAAGCGCTCGAGCGAGTACTTCACGTCGTCGGCCACGACTTCACGCCCGTTCACCGGGGGCTTCTGATGGAAGCGCACGCCCTTGCGCAGGGTGAACGTGTAGACCTTGCCGTCCTTCGACACCGTCCACTTCTCGGCGAGGTCGGGGAGGATGGAGAAATCGGTCGGGCTCTTCTGCTCGGGCCCGTTCGGGAAGCGCACGAGCTGGCTGTAGCTGAGGCTCACGTACGAATGAGTCAGGAAGCTGATGGACAGATGCGGGTCGAGGCTGGGCGCCTCCCGCTCGGCGATGCGGATGACGCCGCCACGTTTGGGCGTTTGCGCCGGCGCCGGCGTGGCGAGAGCGACGATCACGAGCACGAGCAGGAATCGAGAGGCCGCGCGAACCATGGTTGATCCTCCGGAAGGGTGCTTCATTATCCAGGGCCCCCGGGGCTTGTCAATTCGCCTGGGTGGCCTCACAGTGTGTCGCCATGGAATTCGGCCTCTTCACGGAGTTCCAGTGCCCGGCAGGGATGAACGCGTCGACCGCCTTCGATCAGTCGATGGAGCAGATGAAGGCGGCGGAAGATCTCGGCTTCGACGCGGTCTGGCTCGCCGAGATCCACTTCCAGAAGGACCGGTCCGTGCTGTCAGCGCCGCTGGTGATCGCGTCGGCGTTGGCGATCGCGACGCGACGGGTCAAGATCGGGATCGCCGTCCAGGTCCTGCCCTTGAGCCATCCCTTGCGGCTGGCCGAGGACGTGGCGACCGTGGACCATTTGAGCAAGGGCCGGCTCGAGTTCGGGATCGGGCGCAGCGGGCTGCCCGGCCACTACCAGGGGTTCAACATCCCCTACAGCGAGAGCCGTGACCGCTTCCTCGAGACCCTGGACATCCTGCGCAAGGCGTGGACCCAGGAGCGGTTCTCCCACGCCGGGCAGTTCTGGCAGTTCAACGACGTGTGCATCATGCCCAAGCCGTACCAGAAGCCGCATCCGCCACTGCGCGTGGCGGCCACGACCGAGGAGACGTATCCGATGGTCGGGCGGATGGGGTTGCCGATCTTCGTGGCGCCCCGCACGATCTCGATCTCGGACCTCACGCGCTTCATGGGTGGCTACCACGACGGGTGGAGCGCGGGCGGGCACGCCGGACGCGGCGACGTCGGGCTCAACATGCCGCTCTACGTGGCCGAGACGGCGCGCGCGGCCCGCGAGGAGCCCGAAGCGAGCACGATGCACTTCTACCGCACGATCGGCGAGGCGCTGCGCAAGCGTGACGGTGCCGGCTTCCAGACGACCGAGGCGCGTGCGGTCAAGGCCGATCGGCTCAGCGACATCACCTACGACGAGGTGCTGCGCGAGCAGGCGATCTTCGGCACACCGGAGGCGGTCGTCGACCGGTTGCTGGCCCTCCGTGAGGAGGTGGGCTTCACGAGCCTGTCGGCCTGGATGAATCCGGGGGGCCAGATCCCGCACGAGCGCGTGCTGACCTCGATGCGGCTGTTCCTCGAGCGAGTCGCGCCCCGTCTGAGCTGACCGGCGCTCAGGTCCAGGGCTGCATCTTCGGGCCGTAGCCGCCGATCTTGTCGACCTTCGTCTTGACGAGCAGACGCTTCTCGCCGGGCCGACGAAACGGATACTTCTCGGCATTGAGGAAGCGCTTGGCCAGCTTGTCGATGTGCGGGTCGGCGCCGGCCTCGGTGATCGAGGCCTTGCCGTGGAAGACCATGTAGGACTGCGGGTCGTTGCGATCCTGCACCGAGATGATCACGCGCGGATCGCTCCGCAAATTCTTCGGCTTGAGTCGCCCTTCGGCGGTATTGAACACGACCTCGTCGCCGTCGATGTCCACCCAGACCATCGTCACCTGGGGCTTGCCGCCGGCGCCGAACGTGATGACGTGGCCGTACGCCTTGTCCTGGAGGATCTTCTTCACCGAGTCCGGCAGCTTGATCGCCATGACCGAGCCCTCCCGCTGACGCTTCTAGTCCATCACGCGGGCGGGCGCAAGCGAGAAGTGGCGGTTCACTCGGTCGGCCGGCCTCCGACGCTCCACGGATCCTCGTCGGATGTTTCCGGCGGTGCCGTCGTCGTGGGCTCAGACGACTGGAGCGAGACGATCGAGAGCTCGAGTTGCTGCAGTCGCTCTTTCAGCGCGTCGAGCTTGCCAGCGATCTCCTCTTCGGGAAGCAGCAGGGCGGGAGTTTCGACGGTCGCCTGGATCTTGATCCGTCTGAAGATCGGCATGATTGTACCTCCCCCGGTGAAGACCGACGCCGCATATCCGATGCCGCGCCGAGGGGGCGCGCTACTTCGCACGGAAATCACGGGGTTGCGCTCCGCCGTGAGCCGACGACAATGACAAAACGCGCTGGCGGTGCCATCGCGACGGCCGAATGGCAGATCCGATCCGTATCGCCTGGTCCCATGCGGGTGACGAGGGCGCCGCCGTCGGCTCCCCCGATACGACCCGCTGGGAGTCGCTGAGCTTTCCGCGGCCCTGGCCCGATCGCCCGTGGATCTTCGGCGTGATGGTCGCCTCGGCCAATGGCGTCGTCGCCTGGCGCCGCCGTGGGCCCGGCGACGATCCCGTCCGGGCGATCCTCGGCGGCGACGACCGTCCGGAGCGCATCGCCGATCGGCGGCTCATGCGGTATCTGCGCACGATCGGCGACGCCGGCATCGGCGCCCAGACGGTGCGAGAGCAACCGGGGCTCGTGCTGACGCCCCAGGAGCCGGGTGACGAGCCAGCGCCCGATCTCTACGCGTTCCGCATCGCGCGCGGACTCTCGTACCACCCGCGCAACGTCGTCTACTCGCTGTACGGCCGCCTGCCGCTCGAGCATCCGATCTTCACCACGCCGGGGCTCGACGCCGTCATCCTCACCACGCCGGCCGGCGCCGCGCTCCTCCGCGGTCACGCGAGGTCGTCCGCGTCACCGGCGCTCATCGTCGAGCCGCTGCTCGAACGCGAAGGCCTGGTCCGGGCCCACCGGCGACTCTTCGCCGAGCACGGGGTCAGGTACCTCGCGTGCGAGGGCGGCCAGACCGTGCTCAACGCGCTGCACGAGGCCGGACTGCTGGACGAGGTCTTCCTCACGGTCACCGACATCGTGATCGACACGAGCGCCCACGACGGCGTCCTCACGTGCTTCGACTTCCGGGCCGAGCGGGCCGAGCTCGTCGCCGAGGGAAAGATCAGCCGAGACAGCGGGTACGCGTTCCAGCGCTGGCGCTTCAGGAAGCCCGGCGGTGACGCCTCCCCCCGACGCGACTCCTGAGCGGGCTGTCGACGGTCCTCGCCGCCCAGACGGTGCTCAGTCGAGCTTCGCCCTCCCGAAGCGCCTCGGCGATCGTGGGGTATCGCTCGCCGGATTCCTCGACGAGCTCGGTGGCCAGCCAGATCTGCCAACGCCAGCGTGAACCTTCCGGATTGGAGACAGCGACGATGTGCATGCCTTGCGACCTCGGATTGGGAAGTTTCTTTCTCTCGACTCGAACGAGTGAGCAAGGCAAATGCCCGATCTGCAGGCCGCGCACTTGCGTGCGAACGACCTCGCGCGAGCGTCACGACGACGACGCGACCGCGTCACGCTGACGCCGAGCGTGACAGCGTGTGAATAAAAAGTGAGGGTTCACCGGTGTACACTTGCGCCACGTCGGCGAGCTGCGCCATCGTCGTGTCGATCAGCTCTCGGGCGGGCAGAAGCAGCGCGTGGCCCTGGCCCGCGCGCTCGCGCCCCAGCCGCGCGTGCTGCTGCTCGACGAGCCGCTGACCGCGCTCGACGCCAAGCTGCGCGACGTGCTGCGCGTCGAGATCGACGCGCTGCTCAGACGATTGCGCATGACGGCGGTCTACGTCACCCATGACCAGGCGGAGGCGATGGCGCTCGGCGACCGCATCGTCGTGATGAGCCAGGGCCAGGTCGCCCAGGTCGGCCGGCCCCGCGACATCTACTTCACGCCCCAGAGCCGCTTCGTCGCCGAGTTCGTGGGAACGATGAACCGCTTGCATGGCGTCGTGCGTGATGGCCATCTGGAGGTCATGGGGGGACGGGTGCCGTGGCGGGGCCGGGGGGCGGGCAAGGTGGAGGTACTCTTTCGCCCGGAGCGGGCGGCGATCGTCGAGCCCGGCGCCGGGCACGTGAAGGGCCGGGTGAGCTCGTCGTTCTTCCTCGGCGATCGCACGCGCCTGCTCGTCGAAGGCGTGAGCGCAGGGACGTTGATCGTCGAGACGACGGACCGCCGTGACTGGGAGCCCGGTCAGGACGTGTACCTCGCGATCGATCCCGACGCGCTGCTGACCCTGGACCGGTGAACGATGAAGACCACCCTGCTGATCGCCCAGATCTCCGACACGCACATCAAGCCCGAGGGCCGGCTCGCCTACGAGCGCATCGACACGGCCTGGCATCTCGGGCGGTGCGTCGAGCATCTGCTCGCCCTCGATCCGCGGCCGGACGTGGTGCTCGCGACCGGCGATCTCGTCGACGCGGGGCTGGCCGAGGAATACCGCGCGCTCGCGCGGCTGCTCGCCCCCTTGCCCATGCCGGTGTACCTCATCCCCGGCAATCACGACGCGCGTGAGCCGCTTCGCGAAGTGTTCGCCCACCACCGCTACCTGCCGCGCTCGGGATTTCTCCACTACGTGATCGACGAGCATCCACTGAGGCTGATCGGTCTCGACACGCTGGTGCCGGGCGCGGGCGGCGGCGTCATGGACGAGGAGCGCGTGCGCTGGCTCGACGCGAAGCTCGGCGAAGCTCCCGGCCGGCCGACGTTGATCTTCATGCACCACCCGCCGTTCCGCACCGGGATCGACCGCATGGATCGCCAGGGCCTGGCCAACGCCGAGGCGATGGGGAACGTGATTGCGCAGCACTCGGCGATCGAGGGGATTGTCTGCGGCCATCTTCACCGGCCGATCCACACGCGTTGGCAGGGCACCGTCGTCACGACGGCGCCGAGCCCCGCCCATCAGGTGGCCCTCGACCTCGACAAGGGAGAGAAGCTGGGGTGGGTGATGGAGCCGCCGGCCTGTCTGCTGCACGCCTGGCGGGCCGGCGCCGGGCTCGTGACGCACACGAGCTACGTCGGCGAGTTCTCCGGGCCCTATCCGTTCTACAAGGCCGGCAAGCTGATCGACTAGCCATGACGCGACTCAGATTCGACCGCGACTACTACGCGATGCTCGGCGTGAGCGTGAAGGCGACCGACGACGACATCCGTCGCGCCTACCGGCGCCTGGCGCTCGAGTTCCATCCCGACCGCAACCCCGGCAACGCCGCGGCCGAGGAGCGCTTCAAGGAGATCAGCGAGGCGTACGCCGTGCTGATCGATCCCGCCAAGCGGCGCCAGTACGACCGCGCCCGCCAGACCGGCGTGCCTGGCGACTTCACCGTGAACCGCGACGATCTCTTCCGCGATCTCTTCGCCGACCCGCGGGCCAGCGCGATCTTCGAGGAGCTGGCGCGCGAGCTCGGGCGCATGGGACTTCACGTGGACCACCGGCGCTTCGAGCAGACGCTCTTCGGCGGGCGCACGGTCGTCAGCGGCCACGTGGTCGTGATCTCGTCGTTCACACCGCTCACGATGCTCTTCCGTCTCGGCCGGGCCGCGGTGCGGGGCGCCCGGCGCGCCACCGACGGCGAGCGCGCGCCGCTGCCGCCGCCGCGTGGCGTGCTCGGTCACCTCGCTGCGGCCGGTCGTTGGCTGCTCGGTCCGCCACGCCCGGAGGCGTTGAGCACGTCCGACATCGTCGTCACGGTGGCCCTCACCGTGGCCGAAGCCGCCCAGGGCGGCAAGAGGCGCGTCGCCCTCGGCGACGGCGCGGCTGCCGAGGACGTGCTCGTCACGATCCCGGCCGGTGTGCGCGAGGGCGCGCGCTTGAGGCTGCGCGGCAAGGGCCGGCGCGTTCATGGCGGTGCGCGCGGCGACGCCTATCTGGTGATTCGAATCGCCGGCTGACGTTTGACTCGCTCGCGCCCGCGGCCTATGCTGCGAACGCGATGCTGCTGGTGATCGACGTCGGCAACACCAACACCAAGGTCGGCGTGTGCGACGACACGCGCCTGCTCGTGTCGTGGTCGCTCACCACGCGGCGGGAACAGACCGCCGACGAGTACGGGCTGTTCGTGGAGACGCTGCTGCGTACGCGGGGCGTCGACACGCGGAACATCACGGGCATCGCCATCTCGAACGTCGTCCCCCAGACGCAGCGGGCGCTCGACGACATGGCCGACAAGTACTTCGGGGCGACGCCGATCACGGTGGACGCGAGCCTGGAGGCCATTCCCCTCGCCGTGGACGACCCGCGCTCGGTCGGCGCCGACCGGATCGTGGCCACGGTGGCGGCCGTCGCCCTCTACGGCCCGCCCTTGATCGTGGTGGACCTCGGCACGGCCACCCGCTTCGACTGCGTCGACGGCCGCGGCCGCTTCGTCGGCGGGGCCATCGCGCCCGGCATCGCGATCGCCGCCGACGCGCTGCTGACGCGAGCCGCGCGTCTCTACCGCGTGGAGCTGGTGAGGCCCGAGCACGCGATCGGACGCGACACGGTCACCAACATCCAGTCGGGAATCGTCTACGGGTTCGCCGGGCTCATCGACGGCATCGTCGGGCGCATGCGCAGCGAGCTCGCCGCGGATGCGACCGTCGTGGCCACCGGCGGCCTCGCCTCGCTGATGGCCGACGTGGCCAGCAGCATCCAGCACCTGAACGCCGACCTCAAGCTCGAAGGCCTGCGTCTCATCTACCAGCGCGCTCAAAAATAGGAGGCCCCATGCCCGGCTACGTGATCGCCGAAGTCGACGTCACCGATCCGACCGTGTTCGAGGAGTACCGCAAGCAGGTCCCGGGCACCGTCCAGAAGCACGGCGGGAAATTCCTCGCCCGGGGTGGCACCGTGCACTCGCTCGAGGGCGGCTGGCAGCCCAAGCGTCTGGTCATCCTCGAGTTCCCGTCGGTGGAGCAGGCGCGACGCTGGCACGACTCCGAGGAGTATCGCGGCCCCAAGGCGATGCGGATGAAGTCGGCCAAGACGAGGGTGATCGTCGTCGAGGGCGTCTCCTAGCGATTGACGCCGCTCCTGGCGCTGTCGGCGGCGTTCGGCTTCGGGGTCGCCGGCATTTTCCTCAAGCGCGCGCTCCAGTACGTCGATCCGCTGCCGGCGGCGGTGCTGTCGGTCACCTTCACGACGGCCGTCGTCTGGACGGTGACGCTGTCCACGACGTCGCTCGACGGCCTGCTGACTCCGCGCATCCTGCCCTTCGTCGTGGCCGGCGTGATCGCGCCCGGGCTCGCTCGGCTGGCGCTCTTCACCGGCATCGACCGCGTCGGCGTCGCGCGCACCTATGCCATCGGCGCCACTGCGCCCCTCGTTTCGGTCGTGCTCGCCATCCTCTTCCTCGGCGAACGGCCTTCGTGGCTGCTCCTGATCGGGGCAGGTGCGATCGTCGTAGGCGGCACCCTGCTGTCCGCGCGCCCGCCGGGCGATCGGAGCTGGCGGCGCCGCGATCTCGTGTTCGCCGGGCTGGCCGCATTCGGGTTCGCCGTGCGGGACAACGTCACGCGGTACGGGTTTCTGGACTTCACCGATCCGGTGCTGGCCGCCGCGGTGTCCACCGCGACGTCGGGGACCCTCATGTGGACCTACGCGCTCATCGCCGCGCGGCGCGAGCTGCGCGTCGACCGACTCGGGCTCAAGCTGCTGATGTGCGCGGGCGTGGCCGAGGGCTTCGCCTACGTGACGATGTGGCGGGCGCTGGCCCGCGGCAGCGTGGCCGTGGTCTCGCCGCTCACGAACTCGCATTCGATCTTCGCGGTTGTGCTGGCCGCGGTGTTCCTGCGCGACCTCGAGCGAGTGACCTGGCGGATCGGTGTGGCGACGGTGCTGATGGTCGCTGGCGTGATGATCGTGTTGCGGTTCGGGGCGCGCTGAACCCGAGCGGTCAGCGCGGGTGCGGTCAGCGGGAACGCAGGTGCGTCGTCAGCCGGTACGGATTCCGCGGCACGGAGCGGTCGACCGTCTTCATCGCAGCCAGTCGCCGGGTGCCCTCGGCGACCGCCACGCTGATCGTTGCGAAGCGTGTGCGCGATTCCTCCACGCACTCCCCGGCCGCATTCATGATGCGCCAGCGCCAGCCCTTGTCACGCGGTGTGGACACGGCGTAGACATGCATGGCCGGTTACCAGCGCCCGCCGCGGCCGCCGCCGCCGCGCGGGCCGCCTCGGTCGCCACCGCCGCGCTCCGAGGGCTTGGCCACTTCGACTTTGATCTGGCGACCGTCGACGTCCTGACCGTTGAGGCGTGACACGGCCTGCTGAGCGTCCTGCTCACTGGCCATCTCGACGAAGCCGAAGCCGCGCGACCGGCCGGTGTCGCGATCGGTCACGACGCGAGCCGATTCGACGCTGCCGTGGGCGGCGAAGACCTCGCGAAGACGATCGCTCGACGTCGAGAAGGAGAGGCCACCGACAAAGAGCTTCACGGCCATCTGGCGCACCTCGGTCTTCCGCGTGTTCGTCACGTCTCCGTCGGCGGAAGAAGCGTGGAGACGCGGGCTCGCCGAGGCGGCCAGCCGTCGACCGCACGTCGCGCCAGACGCGCAGAGACTACCCCATCCCGAGGTCGAACGCCAGCCGGGGCTTAGCGGCTGCGGCGATTCTGGAAGCGGCCGGTCAGCTCGGCCTGGCCCAGGACATGACCGTCCATGGCGGCCCGAAGATCGCTCCTGGACGTCCCCGGGGGCAGGGTCAGCTCACTGTCCAGGGCATAGAGGGTGAAGACGTAGCGATGGGCTGATCCCGGCGGGGGGCAGGGCCCGCCCCAGCCGACCTTCTTGAAGTCGTTCACCCCCTGGGTACCGGCACCGGCCACGGTGTCCCTCCCAGGTACGCCCTCTGGGAGCTGCTGAGTACCGGCTGGGATGCGGTAGAGGACCCAGTGGACCCACGTCCCGGACAGAGCATCGGGGTCCTCGACCACGAGCGCATAGCTCTTCGCTCCGGCCGGAGGATTGGACCAGCGAAGCGGGGGCGAGCGATCCGGCCCGTCGCAGCTATAAGTGCGAGGAATCGAGCCGTTCTCGCCGAACGCTGGGCTCTTCAGGTCGAACGCAAATGCCGGCGTTGCGACCAGCAGGAGCGGGGCAATGACGAGGAGGATTCTCATTGGCCCAGGATAACTCCCGCCCCGGCTGGAACCTGCCTATCGGTAGCGCTCCTCCCGGAGGTCCGCCGTGGCCTTGTGTGCCAGCATGCCTTCGATCTCGCAGATCCGGGCGACCGTGGGGGCCACCCGGCCGCTCGCTTCCCGGCTGAGGCGCTGCCAGGTCACGGTCTTGATGAACTTGCCGACCCAGAGCCCGCCCGTGTAGCGGGCCGCCCGCCCCGTCGGCAGAATGTGGTTCGGGCCGATCGTTTTGTCGGAGTAGGCGACGGTCGACTCCTCGCCGAGGAAGAGCGAGCCGTAGTTGCGGAGCCGGCCGAGGTACCAGTCGAGGTCTCGGGTCTGGACTTCGAGGTGCTCGGGGGCGTACTCGTCGGCGAGGGCGGCTGCCTCCTCGTCCGACCCGACCACCATCACCTCACCGTTCCTGTCCCATGCTTCGCGGACGACCTCGCGTGTGCCGAGGGTGGGGATCTGACGCTCGCACTCGTAGACGACGGCCTCGCCGAGCGCGCGCGACGTCGTGATGAGGATCGCCGGCGAGGTCGGGCCGTGCTCGGCCTGACCCAGGAGGTCGCACGCGACGACGCCGGCATCGGCGCTGTCGTCGGCGATGACGAGGATCTCGGTCGGCCCGGCCAGCAGGTCGATGCCGACGGTGCCGAAGATCTGACGCTTGGCTTCCGCCACGTACTGGTTGCCCGGGCCGACGACCATGTCGACGGAAGGCACGGTCTCGGTGCCGAAGGCCATGGCGCCGAGGGCTTGCACGCCGCCGATGCAGTAGATCTCATCCGCGCCGGCGGCGAACATCGCGTACAACGTCGCCGGGTAGATGGAGCGTGACGTCGTGTCGGGCGGCGTCGGCGGCGAGCAGGCGACGATGCGCTCGACGCCGGCCACCTTGGCGGTCACGATGCTCATCAGCGCCGAGGCGACCAGAGGGTAGCGGCCGCCCGGCACGTACGCGCCGACCGACTGGACCGGGATGAGCCGCTGGCCCAGGTGGACACCCGGCTGCAGCTCCACGTCGAACTCGCGAAGGCTCTCGCGCTGGCGCCGGGCAAACGCCGCGATCTGGTCGCGACAGTAATCGATGACGCGCCGGTCCTCGATGCTCACCCGCGCGATGGCCGATTCGATCTCACTCTGCGACAGCCGAAAGGCCGGCGGCGCCCACCGGTCGAGCCGCTCCGACCACTCGCGCACGGCCTTGTCGCCGCGCTCGCGGACAGCGCCCAGGATCTCGCTCACGGTCTGGCGGACGGCGGCGTCGTCCTCGGGGGGACGGGGCACGGCCTTTTTCAGGTACTCGCGCATACGGGCCTCCTAGCCCTTCACGGCGCCCGCGCCGAAGCCGACGACGAGCTGCCGCTGGACGAACATGAACAATACCGCCAGCGGTAACGTTATCAGGACCGCGGCTGCCATCATGAGCCCCCCCAGTCCACGATGCCGGGAACGGCCAGCGGCAGCACGATGAGGCGAAACACCTGGAAGCGGCTGGCCCCGTTGAGGAGCCCGGCCTCTTCCACTTCCAGCGGGATCGAGCGCAGGAATGCCCACATGAGCCACATGCTGAGCGGCAGCGTGATGGAAAGATACCCCAGGACGAGGCTCGGCAAGTGGTCGGCCAACTCTCGGATTCCGCCGACGCGGCACGAAAGCTGAGCGGGCATAAATCGGTTGCCGAGGCTCGGCGGCCGGCAGAAGATTGGCGCGCCGTGATCCAACGCCTCGGCCGACGCCCGGTGCTCATCGGCCTCGTCGCCGCACTGCTGCCGGTGCCGGCGCGCGCCCAGAAGCCGCCGACCCTCCCTCGCATCGGCTGGCTATCCGCGGGATCGGAGCCCGACCCCTTCCTGGAGGCATTTCGCGACGGCCTCCGGAAACTGGGCTACGTCGAGGGTCGAAACGTCGACCTCGAGATCCGACACGCTCACGGGAACCTGGACACGCTGCGCGCCGGAGCCGAGGAGCTGACGCGGTCAAAGGTCACCCTCATCGTGGCCAGTCTCACGGCGGTCCGGGCGGCGCGGGCGATCAAGGACATTCCCATTCTCTACACCATCAGCGGGGATCCGATTGAGGCGGGGCTCGCCCAGAGCCTGCCGCGGCCCGGCGGCAACCTCACCGGCAGCACCTTCCTGTCGCTCGAGATCGCGGGCAAGCGGGTCGAGCTGCTCAAGCAAGCGCTGCCTCACCTGCGTTCGTTCGCCGCGCTGTCGAACACGGACCATCCCGGGGAGAAGTCGGAGCTTCGCGCCACCGAGACCGCCGCCCAGAGGCTCGGGATCAACCTCGTTTACGTCGCGTTTTCGCAGTCCCCCTTCGGAGCGAGCCCGGAGCTCGACAAGGCGCTCGAGACCGTGCGACGGGCACGCCCGGACGCGATGATCGTCTTTCCAGAGGGCGCGACGATGGCCAACCGCGTCAGTCTCGCCGCCTTTGCCATCGCGCAGCGATTGCCGTCGATGTTCGGCTGGAGCGAGTATGTGAGCGCGGGAGGCTTGATGAGCTATGGAGCGAGTCTGCGCGAGACCCACGTACGGCTCGCCGGCTACGCCGATAAGATCCTCAAGGGCGCCAAACCCGGCGACCTGCCTGTCGAACAGCCGACCAGGTTCGAGCTGGTCATCAACCTCAGGACGGCCAGGGAGCTGGGGCTCACCATTCCGCCGGCGCTGCTGCTGCAAGCGGATCACGTCCTGGAGTAGCCGCGAGTCGCCCCCCGTGGACGCTCGCGTCAGCGGAACTCGCCTCGCCCTGGAGCTCGGCGACATCACCGAGCAGCGTGTCGACGCGATCGTGAACGCCGCCAACACGACGCTGCTCGGCGGCGGAGGCGTCGACGGCGCGATTCATCGGCGCGGTGGCCCCGCGATTCTCGAGGAGTGCAAGGCGATCGTCGCCCGTCAGGGCGGCTGTCCGACCGGGGAGGCCGTCATCACGACCGGCGGCCGGCTGCCCGCCCGCTTCGTGATCCACACCGTGGGACCGGTCTGGTCGGGCGGCCGGCGCGGCGAGGACGACCTGCTGGCCGCCGCCTATCGCAACAGCTTGCGGCTGGCGTCCGAACGCGACCTCACGACAATCGCGTTTCCGTCGATCTCGACCGGAGCGTACCGCTTCCCGATCGAGCGTGCGGCGGGCATCGCTTTGTCGACCGTCGCCGGCATGCTGCGCGCCGGCGGGCATCATGTGGCGGAAGTGCGTTTCGTGCTCTTCACCGACTACGATCTGGCGGTGTACCATCGCGCGCTCGAGCGGCTGGCGCAGGAGGAGCGTCGATGACCAACGAGCAGTGGTTCGACGGCGTGATCGGCGAGCTGGTGGCGCGAAGCCCCTTCCGCCGCTCGGAGTACTTCAAGCGCTTCGCCTCCGGCGCGCTGCCCACGGCGCAGGCCTGGGTCCATCTCTCCCAGCACTACCTGCTCATCGCCTGGTTCCCGCGCATCTTCAGCGGCATCCACGCGCGCTGCGAGGAGCTCGAGGTGCGCAAAGACTGCGCGCGCCATCTGCGCGTCGAGGATCTCGGGTACTTCGAGGGCAAGGTCGGCGGCACGCCCGATCACGACGAGCTCTATCGTCGGATCGGCGACGATCTCGGGTACCCGCGCAGTGTCTACGCGACGATCACGCCGATCCCCGAGATGGCGGCGATCGTCGACTACTTCAAGACGATGGCCCACGAGCTGCCGTGGAGCGCGTCGCTGTGCGCCACCGCGCTCATCGAGGAAGAGGTGGTCGAGATCTCCCAGACCGTGGGCAAGGCCCTCGTGCAGCACTACGGCGTCCGGCCCGAGTGGGGCGGGATGAACTACTACGTCCACGAGATGGTCGAGAAGGAAGAGGTCGGCGAGACCAAGGGAGCGATCCTGAAGCACATCCGCACGGCCGAGGACCGGGCCGCCGCCGAGGCCGCCATGCGCGAGATGCATCGGCGGCTCGAGCGCT
>QHTB01000117.1 GCA_003220615.1 Candidatus Rokuibacteriota bacterium | reverse complement strand
GATTCACCAGCGCAGGGTCGGCGGGAAATACTCCGCGATCAGCTCGTCGTAGAAGGGACGTAGCGCCGTCACGTTCGGGCGCTCGCTTCTCTTGGTGTAGAGATCGTACGCGCTGAACATCCGCACCCACCGCAACATCGCGCGGTCGTGGTCGTTCATCAGGTGTGCGTACGCGCCCTCGCGATGCGCGGGATAGAACGAGTGATAGCGGATGACGTAGCCGGCTTCCTCGGGCAGGTGGCCGCCCACGACGTGATAGAGGTATTCGTCGTGGCCCCACGACATCAGGACGTTGGCCAGTCCACATCCCGGCTGGTAGATCCCGCACGATGTCTGATACTCCGGGACGCGCGAATCCGGATTGTCGGCGAAGAGCTCGGGGAACACGATCGTGTCCGAGTGCGCGCATCCGACGGGAAACGTGTCGCCCACCACCGCCCACTGCGGCTCGCCGAAGAGGCAGAGCACCTTGCCGAGATCGTGGATCAGGCCGGTGAGCACGAACCAGCGGGGATGCCCGTCGCGGCGGATCGCCTCGGCCGTCTGCAGGAGGTGCTCGATCTGGGGCAGCTCGGTGTCGGGGTCGCTGTCGTCGACCAGCGTGTCGAGAAACTCCATCGCCTCCCAGATGCCCATGACGCGCCGTGCCTTCGGGAGGAACTCGGAATGCTTGGCGCGCACGAACTCGACGGTCTGGAACCGGTGATTGAGCCGATAGAGCTCGCGCACGCTCGCGCGAGCCTCGGCCCGATAGTTGCGAAACGACTCGTCCACCATGCACAGTCAGGATAGCGTGCCTTGACTTGGGCGAGAGCGAATGCTACGGTCACGACGATCGAAAACGCCTGAACTGACGCGGTGATGGACCACTTCACCTATAAGAACGCCGAGCTCCATTGCGAGTCCGTCCCGCTCCGCGCGGTGGCCGACGCGGTCGGGACGCCGGCCTACATCTATTCGCGCGCCGCGCTCCTCGAGAGCTACGGCGCCTACGACCGCGCGTTCGCGGCCGTGCCCCACGTCATCTGCTACGCCGTGAAGGCCAACGCCAACCTCGGCGTGCTGGCCACGCTCGCCCGGGCCGGTGCCGGCGCCGACATCGTCAGCGGTGGCGAGTTGTTCCGCGCGCTGCGGGCCGGCGTGCCGCCGAAGAAGATCATCTTCTCCGGCCTCGGCAAGACGCGGGACGAGATGCGCGACGCGCTCAAGGCCGACATCCTCATGCTCAACGTCGAGTCGGTCAGCGAGCTGCGCGCGCTCGACGAGGTCGCGCGCGAGATGGGCGTGCGGGCGCCGGTGGGCCTTCGCGTCAACCCCGACGTCGATCCGCAGACCCATCCGTACATCTCGACGGGACTCAAGACGTCGAAGTTCGGCATCCCCATCGCCGAGGCCCTCGCCGTCTACGACGAGGCGGCGCGGCTCAAGGGCGTGGAGGTGCTCGGCGTCCAGATGCACGTCGGATCGCAGCTCACCAAGACGACGCCGTTCGCCGACGCGGGGGCCCGCCTCGCCGCGCTGGCCAAGACGTTGCGCGAGCGCGGCATCACGGTGCGCTATCTCGATCTGGGCGGTGGCCTCGGTATCCGCTACCGCGACGAGAAGCCGCCCCGCCACGAGGACTACGCCGCCGTGCTGGTGCCGCTCGCGCGTGAGCTCGACGTCACCGTGGTCATCGAGCCAGGGCGATCGATCGTCGGCAACGCCGGCGTCCTGTTGACCCGAGTGCTCTATCGCAAGACGACCGAGGCCAAGCGCTTCGTCGTCGTGGACGCGGCCATGAACGACCTGATCCGGCCGTCGTTCTACGACGCCTACCACGAGATCCGTCCGGTGGACGAAGCGCAAACGACGGCGCCCGTGGAGACGGCCGACGTGGTGGGACCGATCTGCGAGTCGGGCGATTTCCTGGCCAAGGACCGCGCGCTGCCGAACCTCGGCGAGGGCGACCTCGTCGCGGTGATGAGCGCCGGGGCCTACGGCTTCGCGATGGCGTCGAACTACAACGCGCGGCCGCGGGCCGCCGAGGTGCTGGTGGACGGGGCGGGTTACACGATTGTGCGCCGCCGGGAGACGTACGAAGACCTGGTGGCGGGGGAGACGATGGTATGAGCCAGGGCATGCAAGGTTCGATCGTCGCGCTGGTCACCCCGTTCCGGAATGGCAAGGTCGACGAACCGAAGCTGCGCGAACTGGTCGAGTTCCACATCAAGCAGGGCACCGACGGGATCCTGGCCTGCGGCACGACCGGCGAGGACCCCGGGCTGACGCCCGAGGAGCACGAGCGGGTCGTCGAGACCATCGTCGCCACCGCGGCGGGCCGGATCTTCGTCATGGTCGGCACGGGCTCCAACTCGACCGCGCACACCATCGATCTCACCGCGCAGGCCGAGCGGGCCGGGGCCCAGGCCGCGCTGGTCGTGAATCCCTACTACAACAAGCCGACGCAGGAAGGCCTCTATCGCCACTTCCGCGCGGTGGCCGAGTCCACCTCGCTGCCGGTCTTCGTCTACAACATCCAGAGCCGGACCGCGGTCAACGTCGAGACGGCCACGCTCGAGCGTCTGGTTCGCGACTGCCGGAACATCGTCGGCGTCAAGGAAGCGTCCGGCTCGCTCGACCAGATGAGCCAGGTCATCGCCGCGTGCGGCCCCGACTTCATCGTGCTGTCGGGCGACGACAACATCACGCTGCCGCTCATGGCCGTCGGCGGCCGCGGCGTGATCTCCGTCATCGCCAACATCGTGCCGCGCGACACGGCCGACCTGGTGCACGCCGCCCTCGACGGCGACTTCAAGCGCGCGCGCGAGCTGCACTACAAGCTCTACCCGCTGGCCCGCGCCGCGTTCCTCGAGACGAATCCGATTCCGATCAAGGAAGCGATGGCCATGGCGGGCATGCTGGAGCCGGAGTTCCGGCTGCCGATGTGCCGCATGACCGACGCCAATCGCGAGCGGCTGCGCGCGATCCTGAAGCCGTACGGCCTCGTAAAGTAGCCGCGCCAGCGCCTGACATCACATGGTGGACATCGTCGTCGCCGGCGCCGCGGGCCGGATGGGCGCCCGCATCATCGCCTGCCTGGGTGAGGCGCCCGACCTCCGACTGGTGGCCGCGCTGGAGGCCTCCGGTCATCCCGCCCTCGGTGCCGACGCGGGTGACATCGCTGGCGTCGGACGGCGCGGCGTGCCGGTGACGGCCGACGCGACGGCAGCACTCACCGCGGGACGGATGCTCGTCGAGTTCTCGACGCCAGACGCCACGCTCGAACACTTGAGAATGGCCGCCGGCGCCGGCGTGCGCGCGGTCATCGGCACCACCGGGTTCTCGCCACGTCAGCGCGACGAGATCCGCGACCTCAGCAGCAAGGCCGCGATCCTCCTCTCCCCGAACATGTCGGTCGGGGTGACGCTCGCGCTCCGTCTGCTCGCCACGATGGCCAAGGCGCTCGGCGACGATTACGACGTCGAGATCACCGAGATCCACCACCGCGGCAAGAAAGACGCGCCGAGCGGCACCGCGGTCCGCATGGCCGAGGTGGTGGCCGAAGCGCTCGGCCGCGATCTCGCGGCCTCCGCGGTGTACGGCCGCCAGGGATTGCCCGGCGAGCGCACGCGCAAGGAGATCGGGGTCTTCTCGCTGCGCTCGGGCGACGTCGTCGGCGAGCACACCGTGTCGTTCGGCGCTCCGGGCGAGCGGCTCGAGCTCACGCACCGCGCGCACAGCCGCGACACCTTCGCGCGTGGCGCGCTCCGCGCCGCGCGCTTCATCGCCACGCGGCCGCCCGGACTCTATTCCATGCAAGACGTGTTGGGTCTCTGACGGACAAGCTGCTCCTCGACGACGTGCGCTTCTACGGCCAGCACGGCCTGACCAAGGCCGAGCAGGCGGTGGGCGCGTGGTTTTCGGTGGACACGGAGATGACGCTCGACCTGGCCTCGGCGGCGGTGTCGGACGAGTTGTCGGCGACCGTCGACTACGGGCGCGTCGTCCACCGCATCGTCGAGATCGGCACGCACAACCGCGTGAACCTGCTCGAGCGCCTGGCCGGTCTCATCGCCGAAGCGCTCCTGCGCGAGTTCCCCATCTCCCAGGTGCGCGTGAAGGTCAGAAAGCTCACCCCACCGCTCGAAGGCCTCGTCGGCACGCCCAGCGTGGAGCTGACGCGGCGACGCTGATGGCGCGCGTCTACCTGAGCATCGGCTCGAATCTCGGCGATCGGCTCGGGCTGCTGCGCGCCGCGGTGGCGCGCCTGCGCGCGGCGTCCCAGATCAGCTTCGTGGAGGCATCCGCGCTCTACGAGACGGAGCCGTGGGAGTGCGAGCCCGGGCAGGCGCTCCACGAGCGCCACTGGTATCTCAACTGCGCCGTCGTCATCGAGACGTCGCTCGCGCCGGTCGATCTGCTCGGCCGGCTTCAAGATATCGAGGTGATGCTGGGACGCGAGCGCCCGGCCGGCACGCCGGAGACAGGACGCTTCGTGCCGCGGACGCTCGACATCGACATTCTCTTCTACGGGGACCGGGTGGTCAGCGTGCCCGATCGCCTGCAGGTGCCCCATCTGTTGCTGCACGAACGGGCATTCGTGCTCCGGCCGTTGGCCGAGGTCGCGCCCGAGCTCGAGCATCCCGTGCTCTACAAGCGCGTGAGCGAGCTGTTGGACGAGGTCGCGGACGACCACGCGGTCCGTCGCAGCGATTATCCGCCCCGATGGTTCGAGGACTGAGGCGATGGCCGACAGCGATTTCCAGCGCCTGGCGCTCTCGCACCTCGATGCGCTCTACAACTTTGCGGTCTATTTGACCCGGAACCCGGCCGAGGCCGAGGATCTAGTGCAAGAAACCTACCTGCGTGCATTCAGGTTCTCCCATCGCTTCCAGCCGGGAACTCACCTCCGGGCCTGGCTGTTTCAAATTTTGAGGAACACTTTTTTGACGTTCTACCGCCTGAGGGAGCGTGAGCTTCCCCTGGCGGAGGACGGCGTGCCCGACTGGGACGCCCCGATGTTCCACGAAGCCCCGGCGGAGGACCCGAGCGTGCTGGAGGCTCACACGGACCTCGAGCGCGCGATGCGGCGCCTCCCGGACGAGTTCCGAACGGTGCTCTTGCTCGCGGAAGTCGAAGGGCTGCCGCTCGAGGAGGTGGCCCAGATCATGGCCTGCCCGGTCGGCACCGTGAAATCGAGGATCTTTCGCGCCAAGGAACGCCTGCGGGTGATCCTGCGCGATTACGAAAAGACATGAGCGACCGCTATTCGGAACTGTCGGACGAGGCGCTGGGCCGCCGCCTGGCCAGCGATCTGCCGCGCCACCCCGCCCCGGCGCAGCTGCGCGTCGCCATCGTCGGCACGACCGAGCGGCCGGCCCGGACGCCGTTCTGGCTGGCGCCCGCTCTGGCCGCGGCGGCGACGGCGCTCGTCCTGGTGCTCGTCTTCATGCCGCTGCTGCCACGGCTCACGCCCGGGGAGCCGGCGGAGCGACTGGCCCGGATCGTGATGGCCGAGCACACGCGCGCGGTCATGTGGGGCGCGCGGCGCCCGGACATTTTGCCGGCGTCACTGCCGTGGTTGACGCAGGAGACCGGCATCACGCTGACCAAGGTCTTCGCCGGTGACGATCAGCTCACGCTGGTCGCTGCCGAGCCCGTCTTCCTCGATCAGCGCCGCGGAGTCGCCGTCCACTACCGTGACACCGACGGCCACCAGGTGACCTACGTCGTGTTGCCGGTGCCCGGGCTGCCCATTCCTGATCGCCTGCGCGTGAGGATCACCGATCGGTTTCGGCCCGCCCTCGTGCACGACGCCGGGTTCTCGTCATGGGTGTGGAAGCAGGGCGATCTGGCGTGCTTCCTCGTGTCGGACATGGTGTCGGACAGCGACGTCGTGCGCTTCAAGGACTACTTCGTCCGCGTCCGCCTGGCCACGGAGCCCATCCCGGCGTATTAAGAACATGGGGGGCTAGGAACATGGGGGCCCCGAAATGGCCCCCAAACCCCCAACCCTCCGGCCGTCCCGGCAAAGCCGTGCCGGCCCTCGACGGTCAGACTGACCACTAACCGCCAGTGCCAGTCCCTCGCCTGCGGAGTTCGTTCAGAACCCGCTGAGCGTCGAGTAATTCACGGAGCTCGCGACCACAGAGCGTCTTGATCTTCACCTGGGAGGCGTCCTGCGCCACCGGGCCGGTCGCCGAGTCATAGAGGGCCGTCGTCGCCGGCGTCGGCGCCGAGGCGAGCCCGATGTTCTGCTTGCAGAGGCTCATCTCGGCCTCGGCCTTCGTCAGACGGGCCTGCACCGACTCGGCGATGTCCGCCGTGGCACAGCCCGAGAGCAGCCAGGGTACGAGCGCCGCCACGGCGAGCGATCGACGCGGGTTCATGGCGTGGGCCTCGCGGCCGGCGGCGTCAGCGCCGCGGTCCGCGGAGACGGAGCGCCGACGTGGATGTGAGCCCCCGTCGCCGCGCCGGCGATCGCGCCCCGGAACGCGATGAACGAGATGCCGGCGCCGCGCAGGAACGAGAGCAGCGCGGCGCCTTCGGGGCTGTCGGGATGGACCGCAACGTCGAGGGCCTGATGGTGATCGAGGTGCAGGCGATCGTGCACGGGGGTCTGGCCGTACGCGCTCACCGGCAGCGCTCGGCCGAAGCGCTCGCGAAAGAAGCGATCGATCCGCGGAGTGTCGGCTAGCGACCACGGGGCCGCTCCACGGAAGCGGACGAAGATGGGCGCCAGCCCGGGCGCGACGCCGGGCTCGGGCAACGGTGGCGACGCGGGTGACGGCGGCACCGGAGGCGAGACCGCCGCCACGAGCGCTTCGGCCAGCGCGTGGTCGGCCTGGGCGATCTCTTGCTGCGTCTTTGCGAGCTTCGCGCGAGCGTCGTCGAGGGCGCGCTCGACCGTCTCGAGCTCTCGCAGGGACGCGATGCCTCGCGCATACAGCTCACGCCGCTGGTCGACCAGCGTCGACGCACGCTCCACGTCCTTCACGTGGAAGCCGAGGACACGCTCCAGGGCCTGACGGTAGTCACGGGTCGTCTCGATCACATCCCGTACGGCGCGGTCGGTGTCGGATTCGACCGGAGCCACCGGCTGAGCTGCGGCTACCGCGCCGACCAGAAGGACGGCGGCGGCCAGCACGGCGTGGCGGAGCTTCACGTGGAGACGCACGGGCCGCATTGTACGCTGTCGTCGCCCGGCACGATCGTCCGCATCAGCCGTCCTTAACATCGGGTGAGCCGTCGCGCCCCACGACGAAGGGCACCGCCATCACGACGTAGGCGATCATCACGACCTCGGAGTCACCGAAGTTGTACTCGGTGAGGCCGCCGACGAGAAACCCGACGAGCGCGGCGATGCACCCGGTGACGAGCGCTCGCTCGCGCTGCGCGGTGGCCGCGAGGTGGCGCAGGATCGTGCCCGCGCGTGTGAAGAACACGACGAAGATGGCCAGCCACGCCCCGAGCCCGATGACGCCGCGCTCGACAAGGATCTGAAGCGGCGTGTTGTGCAGGTGGCCGCGACGCTGCTGGAGCGCATCGGGCGAGGCGTAGCGCGGATACTCGCGCTTGACCCCGCCCGGGCCCACCCCGAGGAGCGGATGGTCTCGCACCATGGCCAGGCCGCTCCGCCACATCAAGACACGCTCCCGGGCCGTGGGATCGTTCGGGTCCACGATGCTCTCGGCGCGGTGCCGGACGCCGGGCGCGAGCACCACCACCACGGCGAGGATCAGCACGCCGGCGGCGACGACGATCCGGCCGCGCCTGACCACGGCCAGCAGCGTGCCGATTCCCGCGACGAACCCGATCCACGCGCCGCGGACGTACGTCAGTGCAAAGCCCGCACCCGTGAGGAGCCAGGCGATGATCCGCCATTGCTCCGGCCTCGCGGCCGCCGAGGCCGAGAGCCGCGGCGCCGTCGCCAGCAAGACCAGGCTGAGCACGCCCGCCAGCGTCATGTAGATGCTGTAGAAGCCGCGCGCCCGGTGGCACTTCCGTCCGAGCGGGCCGAGCGCCGCCGCCGTGCCCCCGGGCCCCGGGCAGATCGCGACCTGGACGATGCCGAGCAGGGCGACGATCGCGACGAGCACGAGCAGGCCGCTCAGGAAGCGGTCGGCCGCTCCGGCGTCGGGGAGCGCGTCGAGCATCGCGTAGAACGTGACGATCAACAGCACGCCCTTGGCGGCCGGGACGACGCTCGAGAGTGGCTCGTTCGAGAGCCCGGCGGCGACCAGCGAGGCGACGGTCCACGCGGCGAACGGCAACGCGAGCGGCCAGTCCACGGGTCGCGCTCGGCCCGAGACGAGGCGCCAGGCCAGGCGCAGCGCGAGCGCAGCGAGCGCCGACTCGGCGAGCGTGATGGAGAACGCGAGCCCGACGGCGAAGGCGCCGAGCAGGATCACGCGGAGCCGGTCGCCGGTCACGAGCAGTCTAGTAGGCGTTCGTCGAGAATCCGCGCCAGAAGGTCTGCAGGATGATCTTCAAGTCGAATCCGAGTGACCACCGCTCGATGTAGTAGAGGTCGTACTCGAGGCGCTTCTCGAGCGAGGTGTTGCCCCGCCAGCCATTGATCTGCGCCCAGCCGGTCATGCCGGCTTTGACCTTGTGGCGGAGCATGTAGCCGGGCAACTTGCGCCGAAACTCCTCCACGAACACGGGCCGCTCCGGCCGCGGGCCGACCAGGCTCATCTCGCCTCGCAGGACGTTCACGAGCTGCGGGAGCTCGTCCAGGCTGAAGTGACGGAGCCACGCACCGATCGGCGTCCGGCGCGGATCGTCCGCTCGGGTCCACACCGGGCCGCTCTCGGTCTCGGCATCGACGCGCATGGTCCGGAACTTGAGCATCGTGAAGGCGCGGCCGTCGAGGCCCATGCGCTCCTGGCGCAGGAGCACCGGGCCTCGCGACGTGAGCCGGATGGTCAGCGCGATCGTCAGCATCACCGGCGCGGCCGCCGCCAGCGCGACGGCGCCGAGCGCAATGTCGGTGGCGCGCTTGAGCACGAGATTCCACCCCTGGAGCGGCGACTCGCGCAGGTGGATCAGCGGCACGCCCTCGAACTCCTCGACTCCGCCACGCAGCGAGGTGAGGCCGTGGACGTCGGGCACGAGGTGGATGTCGACCGGATCGTCGCCGATGTCCGCCAGCACCGCCGCCAGCCGCCCGTACTCGGCGTGGGTCAGCGCGACGAAGATGAGGTCGACGTCGTGGCGATCGAGAACGGAGCGCAAGTCCTCGAAGCGCCCGAGCCAGGGCGCCATGGCCGGGCCCTCGTCGCTCTTGTCGCCGACGGCGCCCACGATCCGCACACCCGTGTCGGGCCGGTAGCGCAGCGCCGTCACGATCTCCGCCGCCGGGCTCCCACCGCCGACGATCACGGCCCGTCGCACGTTGTGACCCGCGCGGCGGGCCGCGCGCAGGATCTCGCGGAACGTCGCGCGCCAGAGGCTGACCGCGACGATGGACAACGCCCAGAAATAGAGGATGACGACGCGCGAGTACTCATGGCCCTTGAAGACGAAGGCCATGATGGCGACGATCACGAGGGCGCCCAGCGTCGAGGCCTTCGCCACGTCCACCCACTCGGCCAGGTGAGAGCCGAGCCGGCGGGGCCGATAGAGATCGAACCAGTGGAACGAGAAGCCCCACACCACGACGATCGGGCTGAGCTGGAGCAGATAGTCCCCCAGCGGCGGCACGACCGGAGTCACCAGAGGGGGGCCGACGACATAAAAGCGCAGGAAATACGCAGCGACCCAGCAGGCGCCGATGAGCACCAGGTCCGTGGCGAGCACGATGTGCTCGAACAGCCGCGAGTGCGCCTTCAGCATCGCCCGTGCGCGGCCAGCCGCATTTCGAGATACGCGGCCACCTGCTCTTTGAACCGCGGGCGGTCGAACGTCTCGGCCCGGGCACGTAGCGCCTTCGGCGAGAAGCGGCCGGCCGACGCCTCGAGCTTCAGCATCGCCTCGGCCAGCGCCTCGGCGGTCTGGGCCTCGAAGAGCACGCCGGTCGGCGCGTCGTCGTCACGGCCGAGATCCACCACCGTCTCGAGCGCGCCGCCGGCGGCCAGGGCGA
>QHTB01000116.1 GCA_003220615.1 Candidatus Rokuibacteriota bacterium | reverse complement strand
TGGATTGACCTGCGCTGATGCACAAAAGACGAATTCTGAGGCCCATGGCCACGCTCGGATGGTCGGGGCCGAGAGCTTTTTCGATGCCCAAATGACTACCGGTTTGCCACGGCAATCGGCGCCGTAGACAATGGGCCCTCACGAGGAGGCGGTCATGACCAAGCATGGAGGTCTTACGTGGAGGGTGGCAGTGGCGATCCTGCTGGGCGCGTCGGTGCTGCTCTCGGCGCCGGCGCTGGCAGCGCGGGTCGAGGCCGCTGACGCCAACCCCGTCGCGGGTCTCAAGGACGCGAACGTCGCCTTCGACATCACCGCGGGCGACGCCGGCCGCGTGCTGAACATCCTGAACACGATCGACGAGACGCGCGAGTCGTTCATCAAGCAAGGCATCACGCCCCACTTCGTCCTCGCCTTCCGCGGCCCGGCGACCCTGCTGACGCAGACCGACGTCTCGCGGCTGAAGCCCGAAGAGCGCGAGACGGCGAGCAAGGTGGCGGCGAAGCTCAAGGAGCTCCGTGGCGCGGCCGGCATCGAGCGCCTCGACCAGTGCAGCATCGCCATGCGCGGCCAGAAGGTGGACAAGGCCCAGGTGAACCCGGACGTGACGATCGTGGAGAACGGCTGGATCACGCTCGTGGGCTATCAGGCCAAAGGCTACGCGTACATCGCGCCGTAGGAGCACACGGAACGAGCGAAGGGAGTTCATGATGGCGGCGAGAAGACGGATCGGTGTCATGGTGCCGTCGACGAACACGACGTGCGAGGCCGACTTCCAGCTGGTCCTGCCGCGCAGCTACACCGTGCACGGGCAGCGGCTCTGGCTCACGAACGACGCGCTGGGCGAGGAAGGCATGCTGCGCATGAACGGCGAGATCGAGAGCGGCGCGCGGTATCTCGCCACCGCCAACGTCGACGCGATCTCGTACGGCTGCACGACCGGCAGCTTCTTCAAGGGCCCCGGCTGGGATCGCGAGATGATCGACCTCATCGAGCACACGGCGGGCGTCCCCGCGGTGGCGACGAGCCCGTCGGTCGTGGAGGCGCTGCGCTGCTTCGGCGCGAAGCGGATCTCGGTGGCGACCCCCTATCCCGAGTGGAACAACGTGCGCCTGCGCGCGTACCTGGAAGCGCAGGGCTTCGAGGTTCTGAACCTCGAGGCGGAGCCGACCGCGGCGAAGTCCGGCAACCAGGGCATCAACGACCAGGACCCGTCGGTGGTGGTGGAGTTCGCGTCACGGGCGTGCCGGCCCGATGCCGACGCGCTGCTGTGCTCCTGCACGGCGTGGCGATCGGTCGAAGCCGTCGAGGAGATCGAGCGGCGGATCGGCAAGCCCGTCGTCAGCTCGAATCAGGCGAGCATCTGGATGACGCTGCGCCGCCTTGGCCATACCGAGCCGATCACCGGCTTCGGTCGGCTCCTGCGGAGCCTGACGCCGGCACCGGTCGCGGCGTAAGAAGCACGAAGGCTCGGCGTCATCGATCAGGACTGACGGAAGCGGTTGACGATGGGCAGGCGCCAGTCGCGTCCGAACGCCCGCGGCGTGATCTTCACACCGATCGGGCCCTGGCGGCGCTTGTACTCGTTGGCGTCCACCATGCGGACGACACGGCGCACGGTCTCCGGATCGAAGCCCAGAGCGACGATGTCGGCGACGCTCTTGTCCTGCTCGACGTAGGCCTCCAGGATGGCGTCGAGCAGCGGATAGGGCGGCAGCGTGTCCTGGTCGGTCTGATCGGGCCTGAGCTCAGCCGACGGGGGCCGCGTGAAGATGCTCTCGGGGATGACGGCGCGGCCGGCCCGCTCGTTGACGTGGCGAGCCACCTCGTACACCAGCGTCTTGGGCACGTCCTTGATGACGGCGAAGCCGCCCGCCATGTCGCCGTACAGCGTCGAGTAGCCCACGCCGATCTCGCTCTTGTTCCCGGTGGTGAGCACGAGCCAGCCGAACTTGTTGGAGAGCGCCATCAGGAGCGTGCCCCGGATCCGGGCCTGGATGTTTTCCTCGGCGACGTCCTCAGCGAGTCCCTTGAACGGCTTGCTGAGCCGACGTTTGAAGGCGCCGAAGACCGGCGTGATCGGCACCGCCATGAACTCGATGGCAAGGTTCTTCGCGAGCCGGCGGGCGTCGGCCCGCGTTCCCGCCGACGAGTAGGGCGACGGCATGGTGACGCCCGTGACGTTCTCGTGCCCGAGCGCTTCCACCGCGACCGCGGCCACCAGCGCGGAGTCGATGCCGCCCGAGAGCCCGATCACGACGTGCTTGAAGCCGTTCTTGGTGACGTAATCGCGAGTCCCGAGCACGAGCGCCTCGAACACCTCGGCGACGTGGCCGAGCATCGGCTCGGCCGGGCGCGGCTCGAGAGGCGCCGCAACCGCCGCCGCGCTCAGCGCCGGCAGCACGATGCGGCGGACGTCGTCACCCGCGTCGAGCTTCTCCTTGCGGCGCCGCGAATCACGCAGGCGCGCGCGGAAAACGGCGTCGAGGTCGAGATCGGCGGTCACGAAGTCCTCGCGGAACTGCCGGCCGCGCGTCACCACCGCGCCGCGCTCGTCGACGATCAGGCTGGTCCCATCGAACACCAGCTCGTCCTGCCCGCCCACCGTGTTGACGAAGGCCACGTAGACGAGGTCGTCGCTCGCCCGGGTCGCTATCATCTGCTCGCGGAAGCGCGCCTTGCCGGCGTGGTACGGCGAGGCGTTGATGCTCACGATCAGCTCGGCGCCGGCCAGCGCCTGCGTCGTGGTCGGCCCGGTCGGATACCAGATGTCCTCGCAGATGTTGACGGCGAACGTCGTGTCGCCGACCGTGAAGACCGGCGTCTCCGTCCCGGCCTGGAAGTAGCGGTTCTCATCGAACACGCCGTAGTTCGGCAGGTACTGCTTGTGATAGACGCCGGCCAGCACGCCGTCGTGGAGCACGGCGGCGGCGTTGAACACGTCGTCACGCTTGTCGATGAAGCCCACGACGGCCGTGAGCCCGCGCGCGGCCCGGGTGATCGTCTCGAGCGCCTTGAGGTTCGCCTCGATGAAGGCGGACTTGAAGACGAGGTCCTCGGGGGGATACCCGGGCACGGCCAGCTCGGGAAAGGCCACCAGGCCCGCGCCGAGGGCGCGCGCCCGGTCGATGCCGTCGGCGATCCGGCGGACGTTGCCCTCGAAATCCCCGACGGTCGGGTTGATCTGGGCCAGGGCAATCCTGAGCCGCCTCATGGGGGTCGTCTCCTGGCTGGATTGTATAATGCGACACGATGCCAGCGAAGATCCCCTGGCTGCCCTCCCACGTCCCGCCCGGCGCGCAGACCGTTCGCTGTCCCCGCTGCGGCCGCACGGCGATGATCCCCTGGACGCTCCGCCGCGACGACCAAACGAAGCAGGTCTTTCGCACGTGGGTCTGCACGGAGTGCCAGGTGACCGAGGAGCGGCTCGAGCCCGAGTAGCCTGCCACTTTATGCCACCATGCGGCGTCGCTTTGTCACGCCTCGCCGTCGACCCGCAGCGCAAAGCGCCGACTCCGAAGATTTCCTGCTCTGGCATACCGCTTGAAACTTGCGTCTCTTCCTTACGATTTCGGCGGGAGGCCCATGATCCGGATCCTCGTGGTGGACGATGATGGCAAGGTGCGAGAGGTCGTCGCGGCGATGCTGGCGGCCCTCGGTCACACCGTGCTCGAGGCCCCGGATGGCCTGGCGGCGATCACCATGCTGGAAGCCAAGAGCGCGGTCGATCTGGTGCTCACGGATCTGGTGATGCCAGGGCTGAGCGGCTGGGATCTCGTCAAGACCATCCGCCGGCGGTGGCCCCTCGTGCGCGTCGCCGTCGTCACCGGGAACCACGACATCGCCACCGCGCAGACCGGTCAGGCGGTGGAGTTCGTGATCAAGAAGCCGTTCGGCCTCGACACCCTCCAGCGGGTCCTCGGCAAGGGCGCCTGACGAGCCGGTTTGGGGGCGCGTGTCTCAGGCGCGATCGAGCCCCTCGGCTCGATCGCTAGGTGAATCGAGGGGGTTTGGGGGAGGCGTCTCGCCTCCCCCAACTTCATTAATAAAGTCGATCAGCAGACGCAGCCGCGCGTACGACGACCGGTTGAACGGCACGATCAGTCGCGGCAGATCCGGAAACTCGTTGAGCTCTTGCGGCACCGGCCCGGCCGCCTGATCCACCGGCCCCTTCAAGATGTCCTCGAAGCGACGCTGGATCTCGGGCACGGCCTCATCCGGCAGCTTGCGTTGCAGCCGGAAGATGACGTTGTCGCCGGCGATGCGCGCCGAGTGGAAGACGCGGTAGAACGACTGGATTTCGTGGACGGCTTCCTCGACCGTGCCCGCGATCCGGTAGAGCTGGCGATCGGCGAAATCGACCAGCCGCTGATCGACCAGGCCACCGATCCACTTCTCCCAGCGCCGCCAGAACGGCCGCGCCCCGGCTTCCACGAGGACGATCGGCACGATCGTCGACTTGCCCGTCTGGAACAGCGTCAACACCTCGAACGTCTCGTCCATGGTGCCGAAGCCACCGGGAAACAGCGCGAACGCACTCGCCTCCTTCACCAGGAAGAGCTTCCGCGTGAAGAAGTACTTGAACGAGACCAGCTTGGGATCGGAGGCGATCCACGGGTTCGCCTCCTGCTCGAAGGGCAGCCGGATGTTGAAGCCGAACGACCGCTCGGCCCCCGCGCCTTCCTGGGCGGCGCCCATGATGCCAGCACCGGCGCCGGTCACGACCATCCATCCCTCCTGCACCATCCGGCGGCCGAACTCGTAGGCGGCGTCGGCGGCCGACTCGACGCGCGCGGTGCGAGCCGACCCGAATACCGTCACCTTCCGCGTGTCGCGATACGGCGCGCAGACCTTGTACCCGTACCGCAGCTCCTTGAGCGCCGTGTTGGTGATCTTGAGGTCGCTGAGCGGCGTGCCGTCCTCGTGCATCTTGAGGACGGTGGTCAAGAGCTGCTGGACGTAGCCTCGCTTGTCCGCGGGGACTCCGGCGGCCTCGACGAGTTCGAGGATCAGGCGGTTGGCGGCAGCCGACTGGAGCTGATAACGGCGGGACTCCGGCACGTCTCCAGTATATCGTTCATTCTCGCGCGTGCCTCATGGTTAGGAACAATCCGAGCACGATCAGCGCCCCACCGGCGACCGTGAATCCGCTCACGGCGTCGCCGAGGAGCAGCACGCCCAGGAGCGCGCCGACGGCGGGTTGTAAATTGACGAAGATACCCGCGCGGGCTGCCGGCACCCGCTCGAGCGCCCAGTTCCAGACGAGATACCCCAGCGCGGTGATCACGACGCCGAGATAGAGGACGCCCGCGACGGCCGAGCCCGTGAACGCCGCGCGCTGGCCGTCGAGCCATTCCTGAGTCACCAGCGGCACGAGCCCGGGGACGCCCCAGAGCGCCGACAGCGCGGTCACCGGCAGCGCGGGACGGTGCTTCAAGATCGGACGCCCGAGGATCGAGTAGGCGGCGTACGCGAGGCCCGAGAGCACGAGCAGCAGGTCGCCGCGCCATCGCGGTAGCAGCGCGTGAGTCAGCCCCGGGATGCCGTTGACGACGACGAGCGTCGCGCCGATCAGCGCGAGCCCCGCGCCGAAGGCTTCGGAGCGGCGCAGGTGCTCACGGAGCACGACCGGGCCGAGCAGGATCAACCCGAGCGGCTCGGCCACGATCAGGAGCGCCGCGTTCGTGGCCGTCGACCGCGCCAGTCCCCAGTGGCCGAGAGCGAAAGCGGCGGCGAAGCCGACGACGCCCATGCCGACGATCCGTGCGTGCTCCCGCCCGCTCAATCGCACGCGCGTCCGGAGCGACAACGGCACGAGGACCGCGGCCGCGATCAGGACGCGCAGCAGGGCCAGCGTCGCCGGCGGCACGTCGGCGAGGGCCACGCGCGTGACGACGTACGACGTGCCGTAGACGATGTTGGCGAGGAGGAGGGCGAGGTCGGCCAGGGCCATGTGCGGAGCATAGCCCGACGGGGCGTGTTCGGCGGAGGGGCTCAGGCCAGCGTGTGGCGGACGATCTTGCCCTCGATCATGTAGACCACCATTTCGGCGATGTTCGTCGCGTGGTCGGCCACGCGCTCCAGGAAGCGCGAGACCAGGATCAGGTGCAGCGCGCGCGCGATCGTCTTGGGGTCGCCCATCATGAAGGTCAGCAGCTCACGGAAGACCTGCTCCTTGAGCGCGTCCACCTCGCTGTCCCGGGCGCAGACGTCGCGGGCCAGGCCAGCGTCGCGCGCGACGAAGGCGTCGAGGGCGTCCTTCACCATCTGCTGGGACTTCGCGGCCATCCGGGGCAGGTCGATGTAGGGCTTGAGCTGCGCCTCCCGGTTCAGCTCGAGGGCGCGCTGGGCGATGTTGACGGCCTGATCGCCGATGCGCTCGAGGTCGGTGACGATCTTCATCGCCGTGGTGAGGAAGCGCAGGTCGCTCGCCGCCGGCTGGTAGCGGGCGAGCAGCTCGACGCACTTCTCGTCGACCTCGACGTCGTAGGCGTTCACCTGGTGGTCGCGCTCGATGACGTCGCGGGCGAGCGCCTCGTCGCGCTCGACCAGCGCGCGCATGACGCGGCGGATCTGGTCCTCGACGAGCGCGCCCATCGCGAGCAGGGTCTGCTTGAGCGCGTCCAGCTCCTCGTGGAAGTGGCGCTGCATCGGTCCTCCTATCGAACCATTTCACCGCTCACCTCGGAGCGCTCGTGCCTGCGGCAGCTCGGGCGCTCCTCGGCTCGCACTACACTACCCGAATCGCCCCGTGATGTAATCCTCGGTTCGCTTGTCCACGGGCTTGGTGAAGAGCTGCGAGGTGGGCCCGAACTCCACCAGCTCACCGAGCAGGAAGAATCCCGTCGCGTCGGCCACGCGCGCCGCCTGCTGCATGTTGTGCGTGACGATGACGATGGTCAGGTCGCGCTTGAGCTCGAGAATCAGCTCCTCGATACGGGCGGTCGCGATCGGATCGAGCGCGGAGCACGGCTCGTCCATCAAGAGGACTTCCGGCTCGACCGCCAGCGCGCGAGCGATGCAGAGGCGCTGCTGCTGGCCGCCCGACAGTCCCGCCCCCGGCTTGGTCAGGCGGTCCTTGACCTCGTCCCACAGGGCGGCCGCGTGCAGTGCGCGCTCGACCCGCTCGTTCAGGATGGCGCGATCACGCACGCCACCGAGGCGCACCCCGGCCGCCACGTTGTCGAAGACCGTCATGGTCGGAAACGGATTGGGCTTCTGGAACACCATCCCGATACGCCGCCGCACCTCGACGGGATCGACGCCGGGGCTGTAGATGTCCTGCCCCTCCTGCAGGACCGTCCCGACGACGCGCGCGCCCGGCACCACCTCGTGCATGCGGTTCAGGCAGCGGATGAACGTCGACTTGCCACATCCCGATGGCCCGATGATCGCGGTGACCGCGCGCGGCGCCACGGCGAGGTCGATGTCACACAACACGTGACTCGGGCCGAACCAGGCGTTGAGTTTCGTGACGCTGATGCCGTCGGCCATCGTCACCTCACCGCGCCGACCCGCCCCCGAGTGACGAGTCGCGCCATCAAGCTCACCACGAGCACGAGCACGATCAAGACGAGCGCGCCCGCCCACGCCTGGCGGTGCCAGTCGTCGTACGGCGCGATCGCGTAGGCGAAGATCTGGAGCGGGAGCGCCGCGATCGGCTGATCGAGGCCCTGATGCCAGAAGCGGTTGCCGAACGCGGTGAAGAGCAGCGGCGCCGTCTCGCCGGCCACCCGCGCGACGGCGACCATCGCCCCGGTGACGATGCCGGCTCGCGCCGTCGGCAGCACCACGCGGAGCACGACCTTCCACTCGGGCACCCCCAGCGCGAGGCCCGCCTCGCGTAGCGAGGCCGGTACCAGCCGCACCATCTCCTCGGTCGTGCGCACCACGATCGGCAGCATGATGACGGCCAGGGCCACGCCGCCGGCCACCGCCGAGAAGCGCCGCATCGGCAGCACCACGAGCGTGTAGGCGAAGATGCCGATCACGATCGAGGGGACGCCGTTCAGGACGTCGGCCAGGAAGCGAACGATCCACGGCAGCCGCCGATCGCGCGATTCCGCCAGGTACACACCACCGAGAATTCCGATCGGCAGCCCGAGGAGTGACGCCAGCCCCAGCAGGATCAGGGTGCCGATGATGGCGTTGGCCATGCCGCCGCCGACCTCACCGACCGGCTTGGGCAAGTGCGTGAAGAAGTCCACGTTGATGGCGGACGCGCCCTGCCAGAGCAGGAAGCCGAAGATCAGGACCAGCGGCAGGATCACGGCCCCGGCCGCAGCGGCCGTGAGGACGGCCATCGACGCACTCACCCGCTGGCGCCAGCGCGTCGAGGTCACTCTCGCACCACCGTGGGGCCGCGGCCCACGCTCCACACCAGGAGCCGCGCCAGCCCGTTCACGGCCAACGTGAGAGCGAGCAGGAGCAGCCCGATCTCGATGAGCGCGCCGAGGTACAGATCGGACGTCGCCTCGGTGAACTCGTTGGCGATCACGCTCGCCATCGTGTAGCCCGGCGCGAACAGCGAGAACGAAATCTCCGGGCGGTTGCCGATCAACATCGTGACGGCCATCGTCTCGCCGAGAGCGCGTCCCAAGCCCAGCAGGATGGCGCCGATGAGTCCCGAACGGCCGTAGCGGAGGACGGCGATCCGCGTCGTCTCCCACCCGGTGGCTCCGAGCGCCAGCGCGGCCTCGCGCTGCATGCGAGGCACCGCGAGCAGCACTTCGCGACTCACCGCCGTGATGAAGGGCACGATCATGATGGCGAGGATCAGCCCGGCCGCCAGCATGCCGACGCCGTACGGCGGCCCCTGGAAGAGCGGCAAGAATCCGAGCGTGTGTCCGAGCGCGGGCTGGACCCACGTGCGCAGCCACGGGGCGAGCACGAAGATGCCCCAGAGGCCATAGACAACGCTCGGGATTGCGGCGAGCATCTCGATGAGGAACGTGACAGGCGGCCGCACGGCGCGAGGGGCCAGCTCCGCCAGATAGATCGCCGCGCCCAGGCCAAGCGGGACGGCCAGGAGCAGCGCGAGCAGCGACGACACCAGTGTCCCGAAGATGAACGGCAGGGCCCCGAACTGCTCGGCGACGGGATCCCAGTTCGACGTCGTGATGAACGCCCAGCCGAACCGGCGCAGCGAGGGCCAGGCCGCGTGTGCCATCACCGCGGCCATGCCGGCCACCAGCACGAGTGGCGCAAGGCCGGCGGCTCTCGTGATTTCACGAAAGCCGCGGTCGCCGAAGCGACGCCGGCGGGTACCCACGAACGGCGGAGCGGCCGGCGTGGCTGCGCCAGCTCCCGCCGATCGTCCGAAGACGACCGCCATCAGCTCACTGCGCGGCCAGCAGCGGCCGGCCCTGGTACACGACCTGGCGAAGCTTGGCCTCGATCTGCTTCACCACCGGCGCCGGCAGCGGCGCATAGAGCAGGTCGGCGGCGTATTTCTGGCCGTCGTGCGCAGCCCACCAGAGGAAGTTCACGATCGCCTTGCCCTTCACCTCGTCCGGCTGCTCGCGATAGACGAGCAGCCACGTGAAGCTGGCGATGGGGTACGCGTCCGGTCCCGGAGCGTTGGTCAGCGAGACGCGGAAGTCAGGCGGCATCTCGGCCGACGCAGCGGCCGCGGCCGCCGTCGTGCTCCTGATCGTCGGCTCCACGAATTTGCCGGCCTGGTTGCGGATCGACGCAGCCGGCAGGTTGTTCTTGATGGCGTAGGCAAGCTCGACGTAGCCGAGAGCGCCGGGAGTGTTCTTGACTTGTCCGGCCACACCCTCGTTCCCCTTGCCGCCCAGGCCCACCGGCCACTTGACCGAGGTGCCGCGCCCGACCTTCTGCTCCCACTCGGGATTGACCTTGGCGAGGTAGTCGACCCAGATGTACGTCGTACCGCTGCCGTCGGAACGGTGGATCACGACGATCGGCTGATCGGGGA
>QHTB01000114.1 GCA_003220615.1 Candidatus Rokuibacteriota bacterium | reverse complement strand
GGGCGAGCTTGGCCGTCTGGTTGGCCATGAGCTGCTTCTCGGTCTGCGTGGTCCACTCCGTGCGGAGCGAGATCACGCCGAGGAAATTCCAGTCTCGCCCGTGGCGGCGATAGAGGTCGAGGAAGAGCGGATTGTTCGCCACCGTCCAGGACATCGCGAACGCCGTGCGATAGGGCCCGGTGAGCGCGCCGTCCAGGATCTCGTTCGGATGGAGATACCACGGCGGCGTGAGCTGCGTGAGGCCGTAGGTCGCCGTGCAGAATGCCGTCGGAGAACCC
>QHTB01000115.1 GCA_003220615.1 Candidatus Rokuibacteriota bacterium | reverse complement strand
CCTCGACGAGTTCCTGAGAATCATGGACGATCACCGCTGGCCCACCGCGCTCGCCGAGCGCACGCTGGCCAAGTACACGCTGCTCGCCGAGGCCGCGGCCAGGACGGGGGAACCCTGATGACCCAGCCCGAGACCGAACCCTTCACGAAGTCGCTAGAGCGCATGAACTTCTTCCAGGAGCCCGAGGCGCGCATCCTCATCGCCGACCTCGACTTGCCCGAGGGCTCGCGCGGCCTTGACGTCGGCTGCGGCGTCGGGCTCTTCGCCCTCTGGCTCGCCGAGGCGATCGGGCCACGAGGGCGCGTGGTGGGCATCGAGCCATCGACAGAGCGCGTGGAAGCGGCGCGCGCGCTGGTCGGCCACGGGTCCCTCGCCTCGCGTCTCGAGTTCCGCGAGGGCGACGCCACCAAGCTCGACGCCCCCGACGCGACGTTCGACTGGGTCTGGTGCGGCGACGTCTTACACCACATCCAGGAGACGGGCCGGGCGCTTGCCGAGTTTGCGCGCGTCGTTCGCCCCGGTGGCCGGATCGTCGTGAAGGAGTCCCAGCTCCTGCATGGAGTTTTCCTGCCCGGCCATCCCGCTCTCGAGCGTCGCCTGCGCCAGGCCGAGATGGAGTGGAGCCGCCACGAAGGCGGGGAGTTCTCGTTCGAGGAGCGCCGCCAGCGCACCCTCGCGTCGCTGCGTGCGGCCGGACTGTCCGTGGAGGGCTTCCGGACGTACCTGCTGGAGCGCCGGGCACCGCTGCCCCACGCTGCGCGCGACTACATCCAGCGCGTCGTCTTCGAGCGCAACTGGGGCCCGCGCCTGCGCGATCGCCTGGACCCCGATGACTGGACGCGACGCTCCGCTCTCTGCGAGGCGGAGTCGGCGACCTTCCTCCTGGACGACCCCGACTATTACTGTCTCTATCCCATCAGCGTGCTCGTCGCACGCCGATGATCAGCGCGCGGTCACTGCTCTCCCAGGAATCAGGCTTTCAGGGATGCGGTCCCCACGGGGCCGCGGTCAGCAGCTTGACCTCCTGCGACGCGACCAGCGGACGGAATTTCGCGGCGAAACCCTCGACGAAGTCCTTGTTGGCGAAGACCGACGCCCAGTGCGCGCGACGATCGGCGTCGTCGTCGAACTTCCAGAGGTGGACGAGCTGATTGATCATGCCCGTGTCGGCCTGGAAGTAGCCGATCAGCTTCTTGGCCTGGCCGCCCTTCTCGAGCGCCGGGTAGCCGAGCTCGGTGTAGAGCTTCACGGCTTCGCCCATCTTGCCGACGTGGAGCGTGTGTGGCGACCCTCCTCAGATCGTGGTGAGAGGGTAGGATAGTGCACCGGAGGAAGCCATGAAAGGCGTCGTGTTTCTCGGAGATCGAAAGCTGGAGCTCAGAGAGTTCCCCGATCCGACCCCGGGTCCCCGGGACGTGATCCTCGAGATCAAAGCGTCGGGGATGTGCGGCAGCGACCTGCACAACTATCGCGCCCCGGCTCACGCGCCGGGGACCGTGACCGGCGGCATCAAGCGGCAGGCCGGGATGATCGCCGGCCACGAGCCCTGCGGTGTCGTCGCCGCGGTGGGCGCCGGTGTCACCGAGAAGGAAGCGCGCGTCGGCCAGCGCGTGATGGACCACCACTACGACGGCTGTGGCAACTGCAAGCACTGCCGCGCGGGCTGGACTCAGATGTGCCTCGAGGGAACGGTGGTGTATGGCTCGGGCGGTCACGGCGGACACGCCAGGTACATGAAGGTGCCGGTGTCGACGCTGGTGCCGCTGCCGGACTCGCTCTCTTTCGTGACGGGCGCGGCGATCTCGTGTGGTACCGGCACGGCCTGGGGTGCTCTGAAGCGGATCAATCTGCAGGGCGGCGAGACGATCGCCATCTTCGGCCAGGGCCCGGTGGGCCTGTCGACGACGCAGTTCGCCGTCGTCATGGGCGCCCGCGTCATCGCCATCGACGTCGCGCCCGAGCGGCGCAAGCTCGCCCAGGCGTTCGGCGCGCACGAGGTGATCGACCCCAGGTCGGGCGACGTGGTGGCGGCGATCCGCGACCTCACGCACGGCGAGGGCGCGCACAAGACACTGGACGCCTCATCGGCGCCGGACGCGCGCGCCGCGGCGGTGCGCGCGGTGCGCTCGTGGGGCACGGCGTGCTTCGTCGGCGAGCGCGGCCAGGTGACGCTGGACGTGAGCCCGGATCTGCTGCGCCGACAGGTCACGCTGGTGGGGTCCTGGACGTTTTCCAGGCAAGGCCAGGCCGAGTGCGCGGAGTTCGTCGCTGACCGGAACGTGGACGTGGAGAAGCTCTTCACGCACCGCTGGAAGCTCGAGCAGGCGGAGGACGCCTACAAGCTCTTCGACACGCAGACGACGGGCAAGGCGGTGATCCTGCCGTCCTAGCGGCCTTCCGTACCGCCTTCCCGCTGCTTGCGCAGGAACTCCTCGAGCTCTTGCATCAGCTTTTCCGAGTCGAGCTCTCCGCCAGGTAGCGGTGGCCTCTCCTCGCCAACCTCCGCATCGTATTCCTGCTCCAGCTTCCGGACGTGCTCCCGCGTGGCGCGGTCACGAGCCACCGCCTTGTCACATTGGGTGCGGAAGTCTTGGATGGCCTCGGCGAAGTGGGACATGTCCGGGCTCAAGTGGAGCAGGCGGGCTGTATAGCTCACCAGGCTCTGGATCGCCGCCGGGTTCTCGGAATCTTGCAGATAGTGCGGCGCTTGCCCCATGAAGCCGACATGCTGTATGCCCCGTCGCTCGGCAGCCTCCAGGACGACCGAGGAAATACCGGTCGGGCCTTCGTAGGTCGGACGACGATAGATGCCCCAGGCTTCGAGCAGCGACCGTGAGGCGGGGTCGGTGCAGCGGGCCGTGACACGTACGGGCCGCGTATGAGGAGCGCCCGCGAGAAGCGCTCCCAACGAGACGATCCGCTTCACCCCACAGCGCTCGGCCACATCGAGGAACGCCTTCGTGTAGGTGCGCCACTTCTGATGGGGCTCCGGGCCGCAAAACAGGAGCAGGCCGTCCCGGCGCTCTCCTGGTGACCACGCAAAGAACTCGCTCTTTGGCCAGTGGACGTCCCGGTCCCCATCGTCCCTCAACCGCACCTCGGGTCGTTCCTGGGTGAACACGAAGAACTCCTCGGGATCCATGCGGGCCATCCGCTCGGCCGGGAGGTCGCGGACCAGGTGGCGCAGGGCGCCCGTTGCCGCGCGGCCGGCATCGATCCATCCCCCAAACGCAATGACCATCGTCGTCAAGGTGGCCGGCGGCTCGTGGTCGAACACGACGTTGTCCATGATCATCCTCTCGGCCGTGGTAGGCGGCGCGCGTCACGCACACAATATCTTACGTCTCGAAAGCTCGGCCTGGTTGCACATGGTACGCCCGACCGAAGCGCGCGATGTCGCGCAGGGGTTGATCGCCCGCGAACGAGAGCCCCAGCTCGGTTGCGCCGGCGTCACCGTACGCCTCGCATCGTTCCAGGCATTCGCTCGCGGTGCCGGCGATGGCGTAGCGGTCCAGCACGGCGTCGTCGATGACACCGGCCGCGCGTTCGCCCATCGCCAGGCGTCGGACGATGGTCTCGAACTCTTCTCGCTCGAGCCCGTTGTAGTCACGGACCGCCGATTGCGTCGCGGCCGACGCACGGCCGTCGTGGCAATACGCGACGAGCATCGCACCCACGACGGCCTTCGCGCGCCGGCGCGCCTCGTGGCGATCGTCGTCGATGGCGCCGGTCACGTACTGCACGACCTCGGCCGGCATCGGTCGTCCGGCCGCCGCCGCTCCCCGAGCGACGACGCCGACTGCGCGGCGAGTGAACGCCGGCGGCGACAGGTTCGAGATCATGAGGCCGTCGGCGATCTGGCCGCAGAGATCGAGGGCCTGATCACCCATCGCCGCCATGAGGATCGGCACTGCGGCTCGCCGGAGAGGACACTCGAGTCGAACGCCGTGCGCCGAGAACACCGGCCCGTCGTACTCGACGGTCTCACCGCGTAGCAATCGGGAGACGATGTGGATCGCATCTCGCACCGCCGCGATCCGTCTCGGCGCTGCCATGCCGATCTGCGCGAGCCGGATTCCCGAGCCGATGCCTAGCACCGCGCGCCCGTCGGACAGCTCGTCGAGCGCCGCCATCTCCATGGCGATCAGCGTCGGATGCCGGTTGAACGGATTGAAGACGCCGACGCCGAGACGGATCGTCCTCGTCGCCAGCGCGCTCGCGGCCAGACCGGACATCGCCCCACGCGCGAAGGCATTCTCGGCGAACCACACCGTGGAGAACCCGGCCTCCTCCGCCGCACGGGCTTGCGCCGCGCATTCCCTGGCCGGAAGTCCTCCGTGAACACGGAGGGCGATGCGCGGCCGCGTGCTCATGGACCTCCCCTGGCTCAGATGTCACCGGGTCGCGGCTCCCGGCTCGCCTGAGAGAAATGCGCGTGGACGGTCTTCCAGCCACCGGGCTCCTTGACCATCACCATGGTCGATCGGGAGATGAAGGACGGGCGGTCTGCGTCGTAGGTCAGGCGCTCCGATTCGGGTCCCTTCCACCGGCGTGCCGTCCTCCGGTGGCACGTGACCAGCGCCATGTCGGTCCGGACGAGCACCTTGATGTCGTACGGCTCCCACCACCCCGTATCGACGCGCTCGCGGTAGTACTTCCACAACCTCGTCCAGTGCGCCAGGCCGACGTACGTGTGCCCGTTCATGTTGAAGAAGACGTTGGTCGGGTCGTGACTCCAGATCTGGGCAAGCCGCTGCCAGTCGTACGCGGCGTTCGCGGAGAGGTACGCGTCGAGCGCGTTCATGATCTCGCGGCGATCGGCCTCCGAGCCGCCATCGAACACGATGTCATCCGGCATGGCCGTTCTCCTCGGCCCGGTCCCTACCGCGTCCGGTTGTATTCGTAGTCCTCGCGCTCGCCGTTGCCGACGCGGAGCTCCGGCCGGAGCGGCGGCCGCGTGCTGTTCAGCTTCGCGTGCGTGTCGAGGGCGGCCTTGTCCGTCCAGCGCTCGAGCAGCGTGAGCCGGTCGGGATCGGCGACACCCTGGAAGATCTCGAACTGCTCGCAGCCGGGCTCCTTCCGCGCGTCGGCGCAGCGGGCCTTGTACGCCTGCGCCAGCTCCGAGCCCTTGCCAGGTGTTGCGGTGATCGTCACCACGAGTCGGATCGACATTGGCATCTCCTTTGGTCGCGTGTCGTCGTCGGCGCTCTTCGAGCGGCGGCTACAGTAGCAGATCGGCGATGAGCTGGCCGCGGCCTCGTTTCTCGACGAACGGATGAAACTCGATCGGTTGACAGAAGGTCGCCCGGCCGTCATGATTCCGCGGATATAGAAAGCCCTACCCGACGGAGGACGAGGCCCTCATGCGCTACGAGGCACCAGAGACACTGCAGGGAGCGGTGACCCTGCTTGCGGGAGCGACGGGCGAGACGCGGGTCCTGGCCGGAGGCACCGATCTCCTGGTCCAGATGCGCGCCGACGTCGTCGATCCCGATCTGATCGTCGACATCAAGCGAATTCCCGAAACGCGCGCGATCACGGAAGAAAAGGGCGGCTGGCGGATCGGCGCGGCGGTGACGGGCGCCGAGCTCAAAGAGCACCCGCGGTTGAAGCAGGTGTGGCCCGGCGTGGTCGAGGCCGCAAACCTCATCGGCTCGACCCAGGTGCAGGGGCGTGCCACGCTCGGCGGCAACCTCTGCAACGGTTCGCCAGCGGCCGACAGCGTGCCCGCCCTCATCGCCGCCGGTGCCGTCGCAACGCTGGCCGGGCCGGAGAGCAAGCGTGATCTTCCGGTCGAGGACGTGATGCTCGGGCCGCGCAAGCTCGCCCTCCGCAAGGGGGAGATCGTCGTCTCCTTCCTGCTGCCGCCGCGCCCGCCGCGCTCCAGCGATGCGTACCTGCGCTTCATCCCGCGCACGGAGATGGACATCGCCGTCGTGGGCGCCGGCGTGAGCTTGACGGTCGATGGCGCGGGCACGGTCACCGCGGCGCGCGTGTCGCTGGGCGCCGTGGCTGCGCGCGTACTACTGGTCCCGGAGGCCGCGCAGGCCATCATCGGGAGCCGACTCGATCGAGCAGCGCAAGACAGGCTCGAGGCGGCGGCGCGGGCCGCGTGCCGCCCGATCGACGACAAGCGAGGAACGGTCGAGTTCCGCATCGAAGTCGCCGGCGTGTTGACTCGCCGGGCTGCCATGATCGCGCTGGACCGGGCGAGGACGAACTGATGGCCAAACACCATATCGAAGCGACGGTCAACGGCGACCAGGTCGAGTTCCTCTGCGAGACGGAGGAAACGCTGCTGGACGTGCTCCGCGACACCTTGCACCTGACCGGCAGCAAGGAAGGCTGCTCGTCCGGCGACTGTGGCGCCTGCAGCGTCACGCTGGACGGCCGGCTCGTGTGCTCGTGCCTCGTGCTGGGCTGCGAGGTCGGGGGCCGACGGATCGAGACGATCGAGGGCATGGCCAAGGGCGAGACCCTCCATCCGTTGCAGCAGAGCTTTCTCGAGCACGCCGCGCTCCAGTGCGGCATCTGCACGCCGGGATTTCTCGTGGCCGGCAAGGCCCTGCTCGAGAGGAAGCTCGACCCGACCGAGACCGAGGTCCGCTACTGGCTGGCCGGCAACCTCTGCCGGTGCACCGGATACGACAAGATCGTCAGCGCGGTGCTGGACGCCGCCTCGACGATGAGAAAGGGTTAACGATGGCCGAGACGACGAACGGGCATTCCCAGTACATCGGCACGCGCACGATCCGGCCTGACGGCGTCGACAAGGTGACGGGCCGCGCCCGCTTCGGGGCCGACTTCGACCTGCCCGGCCAGCTCATCGGGCGCGTGCTGCGCAGCCCGCACGCTCACGCACGCATCGTCTCGATCGATGTCTCGAAGGCCGCGGCGCTCCCGGGCGTCAAGGCGATCGTCACGCGCGACGATTTCGCCGATCAGCCGTCGGAGTTCGTCCCGGCCGGCGAGATGATGATGAACTACAAGGACGTCGTCCGGAACGTGATGGCCCGCGAGAAGGCGTTGTACGAGGGCCACGCGGTGGCCGCGGTGGCCGCCACCAGCACCGCCATCGCCCGGCGCGCGCTGAAGCTCATCGACGTGAAGTACGAGGTGCTGCCGCACGTGATCGACGTGGTCGAGGCCATGCGCCCCGACGCGCCGCTCCTGCACGACGATCTCTTCACCGCGGGCGTCGAGCCCAAGCCCGACAAGCCGTCCAACGTCGCCAAGCGCGTCGAGATCACGCTGGGCGACATCGACGCCGGCTTCAAGAAGGCCGACGTGATCGTCGAGCGCGAGTTCAAGACCGCGCCGGTGCACCAGGGGTACATCGAGCCCCACGCGGCGGTGGGCAGTGTCTCCGAGGACGGGGTGGCCGAGCTGTGGTGCACGACCCAGGGCCACTTCATCGTGCGCGCTCACTGCGCCAAGCTGCTCGGCATGGACATCGGCAAGATCCGCGTCACGGCCACGGAGATCGGCGGCGGATTCGGCGGCAAGACGGTCGTCTATCTCGAGCCGCTCACCCTGGCGCTCTCGCGCAAGGCCAAGCGTCCCGTGAAGATGGTCATGTCGCGCGAAGAAGTCTTCAAGGCCTCGGGCCCGACCTCCGGCGCCACCGTCCGCGTGAAGATGGGCGCGACCAACGACGGCAAGTTCGTCGCCGGCTTCGCCGAGCTGAAGTACCAGGCCGGTGCCTTCCAGGGCTCGCCCGTGCAGCCCGGCGTCATGTGCGCGTACGCGCCGTACGACATCGAGAACGTGAAGGTCATCGGCTACGACGTCGTCTCCAACCGGCCCAAGGTGGCGGCGTACCGGGCGCCGGGAGCGCCGATCTCGGAGTTCGCCGTCGAGAGCGTGGTGGACGAGATCGCCAAGAAGCTCGGCCTCGACCCGATCGAGCTTCGGATGATGAACGCAGCCCGCGAGGGCACGAAAGCGGCGTACGGCCCGAAGTTCGGTCCGATCGGTATGGAGGAGACGCTCAACTCGATCAAGAAGACCGAGCACTGGAACACGCCGCTCCGCAAGTGGCAGGGCCGCGGCGTGGCCTCGGGCTTCTGGTTCAACATCGGCGGCGAGACCTGCGCGTCGCTCACGGTGAACGAGGACGGGACCGTGTCGCTGATGGCCGGCACGCCCGACATCGGCGGTTTGCGCGCCTCGCTCGCCGCGGTGGCCGCGGACGAGCTCGGTGTCCCGTACGAGAAGGTGCGGCCGATCATCGGCGACACCGGATCGCTCGGCTTCAACTTCCTCACCGGCGGCAGCCGCTCGGCCTTCTCGGGCTCGATGGCGATCGTGGAGGCGGCGAAGCAGATCAAGACCGATCTCTGCGCGCGGGCGTGCAAGCTGTGGGAGGCCAAGCCCGACCAGGTCGTGTTCGAGCAGGGCCACGTGAAGCCGCTCGGCGCGCTCGCCGAGAAATTCAAGCCGATGTCGATCGCCGACTTCGCGAAAGTCGCCGGCAAGACCGGTGGTCCCATCGGCGGCGTGGGGCGAATCAACGCGCAAGGCGCCGGACCGAGCATAGGCACGCATCTCGTCGATCTCGAGGTCGATCCCGAGACCGGACGCGTGACAATCCTGCGCTACACGGTCGCCCAGGACGCCGGTCGGGCGCTGCACCCGGCCTACGTCGAGGGGCAGTTCCAGGGCGGGGCCGTGCAGGGCATCGGCTGGGCGCTCAACGAGGAGTACATCTACGGCGCCGACGGCAAGCTGCAGAACGCGGGCTTCCTCGACTATCGGATGCCCGTCGCGTCCGACGTGCCGATGATCGACGCGATCCTCGTCGAGGTCGCGAACCCGCGCCATCCGTACGGCGTGCGTGGCGTCGGCGAGACGCCCATCGTTCCACCGCTCGGCGCCATCGCCAACGCGATGGAGAACGCCACCGGCATCCGCTTCACCGAGCTGCCGATGTCGCCACCCAAGGTGCTCAAGGCTCTGAAGGAGCGGGGTCTCGCCGGCAAGGTCTGAACCGTGACGCGATATCGAGGAGCGTCCCGGGTTCCCCGGGGCGCGACGAGCGCGGGGGGTGTGGGGGCCATTTCGGGGCCCCCACGTTCTTGATGCCGCGAGTAATCCTGGTCGGTAATCTCGCGCAGATCACGGGGGGCGTCGCCGAGTTCCAGCTCTCGGCGACGTCCGTCAAACAGCTCTTCCAGCAGTTGACCGAGCTGCACCCGGCGCTCGCGCGCCACCTCGAGGACGGCGTCGCCGTGGCCATCGATGGCCAGATCTACCAGGACGCTCTCTTCGAGCCGATCGGCCCCGACAGCGACGTGTTCCTCCTCCCCCAGATCGCCGGCGGCTAGAGTCGCTCGATCGCCGGCGGTCAGACGCTCGACTCGCCGGCGCTCGCAGCTCGGCGCGTCTACTCGACGCAGCTCAAGCTTCCGAACCCGTAGTGGTCGTCGTAGCGCCAGGGCGGCGGCAGCTCGCCTGACGTCGCGAGCATACCGTCCGCGCCCGCGTGCAGGCCGACCGTCGAG
>QHTB01000113.1 GCA_003220615.1 Candidatus Rokuibacteriota bacterium | reverse complement strand
AGGATCAGGACGAGGGCGTAGGTGAAGAGGAGCTGGTACAGCTCCTCCTTCGCGTAGAGATGCCGGAGGAGCAGGCGCTCGACCACGCCGCCGAGCGCCGCGATGCCGAGCGCTGCGCCGATGGTGGCCCACCAGAACCGCCCCGGGGTCGTTGCCGCCCACTGCACGACCTGATACGCGAGGTAGGCGCCCAGCATGTAGAAGGATCCGTGCGAGAAGTTCAGCACGCGCAGGACACCGAAGATCAGCGACAGGCCGGCCGCGATCAAGAACAGGAACATCGCCGCCGTGAGCCCGCTCAGCGCCTGCGCGAAAAGGAAGGAGGGATCGGGCAAGGCGCCTGAGCTTACCATCGTGGCGCCACGCGGTGGGACGGCTTACGCTGCGGTCGCGAGCGCCTCTTCCAGCGTCTTCCGGCCTTCCGGCGACATGTCGAGCAGCTCGCAGCCGCCCTGGCAGCTCTGATCGGCGGACTGACGCCAGACGAGCCGACCGATGGCCTCGATCGGGCGCCCGACGGCCGGGCCGTAGATGGTGACCTTGACGAAGTCGAGGGACTCGGCGAGCGGCTCGTCCAGCGCCAGGGCCAGCCCGGTCAGAGAGACGTTCGACGGACAACCGTGGAAGAGGAGCTGGCCATCGACGGCGTGGACCTCGGCAATCAGATCGGGATGATGGGTCCGACTCTTGCTCCGGCGCTCGGCCCGGCGACGAACCGCCTCGACCTCGGCCGCCAGGGCGTCGCCGCGGGCGCGTTCGGCGTCGAGCTTCTGCTGCACGGTCTCGGCGAACCGCCGCATGGCCTCGACGTCGTGTCGAGCCCCGGCGAGCTCCGCGGCCATCTCGAGATGCTGCCGCAGGAGGGCCTCGTGGGCCGCCCGCGCTTCGACCAGGTCACGATTCGCGTCGTCGCGCTCGTGCGCGGCTTCGTGAAGCCTGGGTTCCACCTCGCGGTAGGCGTGCTCGAGCCAACCATAGGTCTCGCGCATCGACGTGAGCTGCTCCTGCACGTGGGCGACCGTCGCCCGCGTCTCGCCCAGATACCACTCGCTTTCCTGCCACTGCACCCGGAAGCGCTCCGCCGTGTGCTGCCAGTGTTCGACCAGGGCCTCGAGCTTCCTCAACACGTCGGCGACGTCGACGCTGGTGGCGAGGACATCGGTCAGCTGCGTCATGGCGCGCTCTCCTTTTCCCTGATCCTCTCGATCGATGACAGAGCCACCTGTCGGCGGGATGATAGCGTCATCCCTTGGCGAACCCCGCGTAATTTGTGACTGCCAGCGCGGTACGACGACGGCGAATGTGTCACCCGGCGAAGGAGGAGCGGACATGGCGGCAAGGATGGTGCTGAGTGAGGACGAAGCGGTGGAGCTCGTCGCGTTTCTCGTGACGGCCGCGCGGACACAGGTCGACGAGGCCGCCGAGTATGGCTCGCTACGGCTCCTGACGGCCGCCGGTCGCCTGGGGGAGCTCATCGCCGAGCGGGTGTCGCCCGAGACGCGGGCGTTGCTGACGGGACCGCTCAAGCACATTCCCGAGCTGGCCGTTCGTACCGCCGACCCTGCCGCGTACGTGGCCGCGCTGGACGGGCTGTGCGGAGCCGTCGGCCAGCATCTGGTCACCCACTTCGGTCTCGAGAGGAAGGGGCCATGACGAATCCCGTGCTCGAGACCATTCGAACGCGGCGCATCGCGCGCGCCTTGACCGGTGAGCCCATCGCCCGCGAGGCCTTCGAGGAGGTGCTGAAGGCGGCCCGCTGGGCGCCGAGCGCCGGGAATCGGCGGCTCCATCGCTTCATCGCCATCCAGGACCCGCTGACGCTGAGGCTGCTCCGGATGGTGACGCCCGGGATGTTTCAGCGCCCGGCGGCCATCGTGGTGATCTGCATCGATCGCGCGAAGGCGGCGTCCTTCGGCATGCGCCCGAACGCCAAGGGACTCTTCGTCGACGTCGGGACCGCGGCGCAGACGATGTTACTGGCCGCTCACTCCCTCGGGCTCGGCTCCGGAGTCGTCACGTCGTTCAGCCAGGCGGCGGTGAGCGCGGTTCTCAACATGCCCGAGGGGCTCAGCCCGGAAATGTTCATCTGCCTGGGCCACGCGACGCCGACGCAACCGCCGGGCATGCCCGCCCGAGGGCAGGTGACGTGGCAGACCTTGACCCAGTGGGAGCGGTTTCCGAAGAGCTCGACGGGCTGACTAGGCCGAGCCGTCCCTGATCGCAGTGACCTTGCGGTCGCGATCCCGCGCGAAGCGCTCGCAGTCCTGCGCCAGCTGGTCGTTGAGCTTCGCGACCTCCTCATGGCTGCGCGCCTTCCGGAGCGCGTCTCGGTGCAAGATCTCGCGCTCGGCCACCTTGGCCTCGTAGACCTTGCGCGCTTCCGTGATCGCCGCCTTCTGCGCATCCGTGAGCGGGCGCTCGACCACGCCCTCCTCACGGTCCTTCCGGCGCAGGCGCTCCATCGCGAGCTCGTAGGCTGTCTTCGGAGCGTCGTCGTTCGACATCGCCGATCAGCTCACCTGAGGCTAGTCCATGAACCTCGTCGGATCGACGTAGGTCACGGGCTTCATGATCGCGAACGGGTACTTCGGATCCTTGACCGTCTTGCCGTAGAGCTGGCCGCGGTTGGCCTGGTGATCCTTCTCGCGGATCGTCACCTTGCCGACCGGCGTGTCCACGCTGAGGCCGAGCAGCGCCTTCGACACCTTGTCGGAGTCCGTGCTGTTCGCCTTCTTGATGGCCTCGGCGAGGAACTGCACGCCCATGTAGCCCTGGATGGGCCACGAGGACGGGTACTCTTCCTTCGTGTACCGGCTGAGCCGCAGGATCCAGTCCTTGTGGGCGGCGGGCGCGTCGTCCCAGTAGAACGCGTCGTAGGAGTTGCCCCAGATGCCCACGGGGTAGTCGGCGCCCATGGCCTTGGTCGACTCCGGCGAGGCGCCCTCGCCGCCGGCCACCATGTTGTTCTTGATGGCGTCGAAGTAGCCGAGCGGCTTCGCCTGCTTGGTGAAGTTGAGGAAGTGCCCGCCCCAGAGCGAGGAGAACACGGCCTCGGGCTTCTTGGCCATCTGGGCGTTGATGAACGGCGTGTAATCGTTCTCGCCGAGCTTGGGCCACTGCTGGTCGACGATCTCCATCTGCGGCGCGATCTTCTTCAGGTGATCGACGAACGACTTCGTGACGTCCTGGCCGTAGGCGTAGTCCGGGCTGATCGTGGCCACGCGCTTCACCGGCCACTTCGCGATGATCTCGGCCGCGCTCCGGCCCTCGATCGTCGTATTGGAGGCCACCCGGAAGATGTAGGGGTGCAGCTTGTCCGGCGCGGTGAGCTGATCGGTCTTCGGGATGGGCGCGATGAAGACGATCTTGTTCTCCTTGGCCACCACCGACACCGCCGGGCCTTCGGCGGACGTCAGCGTGCCGACCAGGAAGTCGACGTTGTCCTTGAGGATCATTTCGCGCGCGACGCGCACGGCCTCGTCGGGCTGGCCCTTGGTGTCGCGGATGACCAGCTCCATCTTCCGCCCGAGCACGCCGCCCTTGGCGTTGATCTCGTCGACGAACATCTGAGCGCCCTTCGACGCCGGCTCGCCGAAGAGCGCGCCGGGGCCGGACAGGATGATCGGGAACCCGACCTTGATCGGCTTCTGCGCGCTGGCGCCGAACGGCACGAGCAGGGCGGCGGCCAGCAGCGCTCCGAGAACGATGCGACGATGCATCACGATCCTCCTTGCTTGACGGTACGCCTAGAACACCGGAATTCCTCGGGTCAGGACGCGAAGGCGATAGAGCGACGTCGAGGCGGTGATGAAGAGCGAGCGGTAGTCGTCGTCGCCCCACGCGAAGTTGGCCGTGCGCTCCGGCGTCTCGAGGACCTCGCAGAGCACGCCCGTCGGATCGAACACGTGGATGCCACCGGGGCCACAGCAGTACACGTTGCCGACGGCGTCGACCTTCATGCCGTCGGGGGCCCCGGGCTTGTCGCCCTTGGTCTCCGCCCACACACGGCCGTTCTTGAGCGTCCCGCTCGGGGTGACCTCGAACACGCGGATGTGCTGGCGCGCGGTGTCGTTGATGAACAGGCGCTGCTCGTCCAGCGAGAAGCAGAGCCCGTTGGGACGGTCGAAGTCGTCCACGAGCAGCTCGGGCGACGTCGGGTCGGCGCCGGCGCGATAGACGCCCTGGAGGGAGAGCTCCTGGGGCCGCTCGACGCCGTAGAACTTCGCGCGGCCGTACGGCGGATCGCTGAAGTAGATGCCACCGTCGCGCTTGCAGACGATGTCGTTCGGACTGTTGAGCTGCTTGCCGCGATAGTGGGTGGCGATCGGCACGATGCGGCCGTCGCGCTCGGTCCGGGTGACCTGGCTGCTCGCGTGCTCGCAGGCGAGCAGCCGACCCTGACGATCGTAGGTCAGGCCGTTCGACATGTTGCAGGGCTTCCGGAACGTCGTCACGCCGTCGTGGGCCGACCACCGCCGCATGTGATCACCCGGCATGTCGCTCCAGAGCAGGAACTTCCCGGTCGGATGCCACACGGGTCCCTCGGTGAAGAGGAACCCGGTGCCAAGCTTCTCGAAGATCGGGATCACTTCTTGACGGGTTGCCCGGGAGCGCCAGCCGCGAACCAGTCGGTCGGGGGCACTTCCTCGAAGACCACCCACACGGCCTGAGGCGGGACCTTGCACACGTCGGTGACGGCCTGCGTGATGCGCTTGGCCAGCTCGTCCTTGCGCTCCTTGCCGTGTCCCTCGTAGAGCCGGACGTTCACGAATGGCATGCGCAGTTCCTCCTTCGGGGCGCCAACGTACCATGCGCTCCGAGGACCGACAAGCCGGTGACCAGCCAGGTACGTAAACCCCATCAGGACCATGCTCGTCAAATTCTTAAGTGGGCCGTCTTGTACCGGGCCTGAACCGGGTCGATGACCGCGCCTGCGGTGGGTGAATCGATGGCCAAGCCGCCCGCCTGGATGCGACCGATCGGGGCCGAGGCGCGCCGTCGTGCCAGGCTCCGCGTTCTCTCCATCATTGTCGGCATTGTGACCGCCATTCTGCTCGCGACCGGCCTGGTGGTCGTTTTGGACCGGTGGCTGAAGTGATGTGCCTGTAAAATGCGGCGCAATGGGCGACCTTGCCAACGAGTTTTCCTGGTCGCGCAGTCGCGACGGTGCGTTCCAGGAGTGCAAGCGCCGGTACTTCTACCACTACTACGGCGCCTGGGGCGGCTGGGACGCCGCGGTCGCGCCCGAGGTGCGCCGGCTCTACATCCTCAAGCAGCTTGCCTCCCGCCAGCAGTGGGCCGGCCGCACCGTTCACGACGCCATCGAGCTGGCGCTCCACGGCCTGCGCGACGGCCGCTCGATGCCGGTCGAGCCCTTCGTGGCCGACGTCATCGAGCGCATGCGTGGCGAGTGGCGATCGTCACGCGACGGCCGCTATCGCGAGATCCCCAAGACGACGGCGCTCTTCGAGCACGAGTACCAGGTCGACCTCAAGCCCGAGGCGTGGCAGGCGCTGCGGGAGAACGTCGCCACCTGCCTGCGCAACTTCTTCCGGCTCCCGCTCCTGGCCGAGATCCGCCGCACGTCGCCCGAGCACTGGTCGATCGAGCACTGGTCGAAGGTGTTCGACTTCGAGGGCACGCAGGTGTGGGTGGCGCCGGACTTCGGGTTCTGGACCTCGGAGGGACGGCTCGGGCTGGTGGACTGGAAGACCGGCGGCGGCTCGGGCGACGCCTCGTTCCAGCTCGGGTGCTACGCGCTCTATGCCCGCGACCTGCTCGGCGTGGAGCCGAAGACGGTGGACCTCTACGAGGTCAACCTGCGCGAGCCACACGTCACCGCGCACCGCTGGGACGACGAGCGCCTGGCCGCCGTGCGCGAGCAGCTCCGCCTGTCCATCCGCGGCATGAAGGCGTACCTGGCCGATGCCGAGGCCAACGTCGCCGTGCTCACGGACTTCGAGCGGACCGAGGACCTGCGCATCTGCCGCTGGTGTAACTTCCGCGCCGTCTGCCGGCCCGAGCTCTGATCACCCCGCGGGCCGGCGGGCGAAGAGGCCCGCGCCCACCATGGTCAGGACCGTCTCGCCCCGCTGATTGACCGCCTGGTAACGCACGCGGATCACGCCACGGTCGGGTTTGCTCGCCGACGGCCGGACCTCGAGCACCTCGCCGCTCGCCGTGATCGTGTCGCCGGGGCGTACGGGCTTGAGCCAGCGGACCTCGTCGACGCCGGGAGAGCCCATGCTCGCCACGCGATGGATCAAGCCCTCGACGGCGAGCCTGAACGTGACGCCGATCGTCTGCCAGCCGCTCGCGATCAAGCCTCCGTAGATCGAGGCCGAGGCAGCGGCCTCGTCCACGTGGAAGGGTTGAGGGTCGTACTGTCGCCCGAAGGTGATGATCTCGTCGCGCGTGAAGGTGTGAGAGCCGAATTGGAACGTGTCGCCAGCCTTGAAATCCTCGAGATAGAGGGTCATGGCCCCGCAGCATACCCGGTCCGTCGAGACGGGGTGAACGTGACCGGCAGCGATCGCACGCCGCGGAACACCATCGAGGGCAGCCACGTCAGATCGCCGGGCGCGAGGGCCAGATCCCCCAGGCGGCGGACCGCCGCCGCGATGGCGATCTGGCCTTCGAGCCGCGCCAGCGGTGCCCCGACGCAGAAGTGGGCCCCATAGCCGAACGCCACGTGCGCATTGTCGGCACGCGTGAGGTCGACGCGATCGGGGTCGGCGAACCGTGCGGGGTCGCGGTTCGCGGCGTTCACCATCACGAAGACGCGATCGCCCGCGCGGATGGTCTTGCCGTGCAGCCCGATGTCCTCGAGCGCCACGCGGACCTGCGCCTGGGTGGGCCCGTCGTAGCGGAGGAGCTCCTCGACCGCCGGCTCGATCAGCGCGGGATCGGCGCGCAGCGCGTTCAGCGCATCCGGATGGCGGAGCAGGCCGAGCAGGCCGTTCCCGATGAGGTTGGTCGTCGTCTCGTGGCCGGCGAAGAGGAGCAGCACGCAGGTCGCGACGAGCTCGTCCTCGCTGAGCTGCCCGCCCTGCTGCTCGGCGTCCACGAGCGCGGTGATGAGGTCCTCCCGTGGCTGACGACGCCGCGCACCGACGATCTCGCGGAAGTAGCTGCACATGCCGGTCATGGCTCGCGACGCGCGCTCGTATTTGTCGGGCGTCCCGAGCGCGCTGCCGATGAACAGCGCCAGCTCGTCCGACCACGCCTTCATCGGCTCTCGGCCCTCGGGCGGCACGCCGAGCATCTCGGCGATGACGATCACGGGAAGCGGGTACGCGAAGTCACCGATCACGTCCATGGTCCCGCGGTCGATCACCGCCGCGAGCAGCGCGTCGACGATCGCTTCGATCCGGGGGCGCAGGCGCTCGACGGCGCGCGACGTGAACGCGGTGTTGATGAACCCGCGCAGCCGCGTGTGGGCGGGCGGGTCGTTGAAGACCACCCAGCGTCCGGCGATGCGCCCCAGCTCTTTCACGTGAGCGCTCTCGCGCACGCTTTCGTGCGCGACGAAGGGCGTGATGCGGTCCGAGGAGAGCCGGCGGTCGTGGAGCGCGGTCTTCACGTCGGCATACCGCGTCACGACCCAACCCCGCAGGATGTCGCTCCAGTGCGCGGGGTCCTGCGCCTGGAGGACGTGGAATGCCGGATACGGGTCGGCGATGACGTCGGGCCGGCTCGGGTCGTAGGACATGGCGGCGAGAGTAATGAAGTCGGCAGGTCCTGTCGAGGATTCCGCGCCAGCGCCCCGGGACTTGAGGCAGAATCTCCGGACAAAGGAGGCGCCATGTCGATCACCAGCCGGTATCTCTTCAGCGCTGCCATGGACGTCGAGCCTGCCAAAGAGGCGATCTTCAACGAGGTCTACGACCGCGAGCACGTGCCCAACCTCCTCACCGTGCCGGGCGTCATCGCCGTGGCCCGCTTCAAGCGCGAGGAGCTGACGCTGTCGATCGGAGGCGAGCGCAAGCGCATCGTCATCGAAGGCGAGCCACGCTACAGCGCGCTCTACGAGGTGGAGAGCCCCGAGGTGCTGGTGAGCGACGCGTGGGCCAAGGCGGTCGAGCAGGGGCGATGGCCGGGCGAGGTGCGGCCGTTCACCAGGAATCGCCGCCACGTGCTCTACCGGCGGATGCCGTGATGCTGACGCTGATCGACGCCGGTCGCCCCGTCCAGGTGGCGGCCCGGATCGATGGCGAGCGCGTCGCGATCCCGGCCGCCGACGTCGAGCGCGCGCTCGGCTGGACGCTCACGCCCGAGGGATTGTGCGGCGCGGGCATGTGCATTCCTCTCCCGGAGGGAACGTCGGTCGGCTCGGACGAGATCGAGCTTGCCGCGCTGGCCCAGGTGCTCGATCGGCCACTCGCCGTCGATTCCAAGGCCGGCGCCGCGTACCTCGGTGGCGCAACCGGCGAGCGGCGTCGCACGCTGCGCTCGCTCCACGCTCCGGACTTCACGCTGCCCGACCTCGAGGGACGGCTCCATTCCCTGAGCGAGCACCGGGGAAAGAAGGTTCTGCTCGTCGCCTATGCCTCGTGGTGAGGGTGCCGCGTGGACCTGCCGGTCTGGCAGGCGCTCTACGAGGAGCTGAAGGGCCACGGCTTCGTGGTCATCACGGTCGCGCTCGACAAGAGCGCGGATGACGCTCGGCCCTGGATCGAGGCGGCGCGGCCCGCTCATCCTTCCCTCATCGACACCCGTCACGCGCTGGCCGATCTCTACAACATCGTCAACGTGCCCACCGTCCTCTGGATCGACGGCGAGGGGCGGATCGTGCGCCCGAACGACGTGACGTTCGCCACTGACACGTTCAAGCACGTGACCGGCCTCGAATCGGCGCGGCCTCTGGCCGCAATCCGCGCCTGGGCCCGGGGCGAGACGGCCGCGCTCCCCGCGGACGACGCACGGCGGCTCCAGACCCTGCCGAGCGCGAGCGATCAGCAGGCCCGCGCCGAGTTCGGCCTGGGCCAATGGCTGTGGGAGCGCGGCCAGCGCGAGGCGGCCGATCGACACTTCGTGCGGGCGGGGGAGCTGGCGCCGCACGACTTCACCATCCGTCGCGGCACCATGCCCATGCGCGGCGTCGACCCGATGGGCCCGGAGTTCCGCCGCATGCTCCAGGCCTGGAAAGACGCCGGCCATCCCTACTATCGGCCCCTGCCCGACATGCCCGGGTAATGGCGCGCCGGCGGCTCTCGCACAAGTACTTCGTCCTGTTCGTCACGCTGGTGAGCGGCGCGCTGCTGGCCAGCGGCGCCCAGGAGATCTACTTCTCGTACCAGGAGAGCAAGGCGGCGCTGGTCAGCGTCCAGCGCGAGAAGGCGATCGGCGCCGCCAGGCGCATCGAGCAGTTCGTGCGCGAGATCGAGCGTCAGATGGGCTGGACGACGCACCCCCAGGTGGTCACCGGCGCCGCCGCGCTCGAGCAGCGCCGGATCGACGACTTCCGCCTGCTGCGGCAGGTGCCGGCCATTACCGAGATCAGCCAGCTCGACGCCCGGGGACGCGAACAGCTTCGCGTCTCACGCCTGGCCATGGACGTGGTGGGCAGCGGCACGAACTTCTCCGATGACCCCAAGTTCACGGAGGCCAGCGCGGGACGCACGTACTTCAGCCCCGTGTACTTCCGGAAGGAGTCCGAGCCCTACATGACGGTCGCGATGCCGAGCGGCGGCGGTGCGGCCGGCGCCCCGGCTCCGGTCACCGTTGCCGAGGTGAACCTCAAGTTCATCTGGGACGTCGTCAGCCAGATCCGCATCGGCAAGGCCGGCCACGCGTTCGTCGTCGACGGCCGCGGCCAGCTCATTGCCCATCCCGACATCAGCCTGGTCTTGAAGAAGGCGGATCTCTCCGGGCTCGAGCACGTGCGGATGGCGCGGGCGGGGAACGTGACGCCGATCGCCCACGATCTGCAGGGCCGGTCGGTGCTGGCCGCGTCCGCGCCCGTCGAGCCACTCGGCTGGTTCGTCATCGTCGAGCAGCCGCTCGCCGAGGCGTTCGCGCCGATCCGCGCCTCGATCGCGCGCACGGCCGTCCTGGTGCTCCTCGGCATCGGCCTGTCG
>QHTB01000233.1 GCA_003220615.1 Candidatus Rokuibacteriota bacterium | reverse complement strand
TCGGATACATCGCGACGTTGGCCGGCGTGGGCGACCCCGCGGGCAGGGTCACCTCGGCGAGCCCGCAGTCGCCCTCCGCTTCGGTCCGCGCCGCCACCCGCGCGTTCGCCGTCCGCGCGTCGCGCCCCGTGACGTCGCCGGTGACGGTTACCTCCTCGGCGTCGACGATGGGGCGGCGAAAGCGCGCGTGAGCAGTGCCTCGGGCCAGCCACGCCTCGCCGAGCCCGGCGACCAGCGGCTCGGTCAGGTACGCGTAGACGATGACGCCGGGCACGAGGCCGCCCCGGAAGCCGTAGCGGCGGGCGAGCGTGTCGTCGTGAATCTTGTTCTCGGACTGGGTCGAGGTGTTCCTCGCTCGCACGCGATATCGGGGAAGGGGCTCGGACACGGCGCGAAGTGTACGGCGTCATTGCGTATAATGCCAACCGCATGGGGCGAGGGCTCGTCGTCACGCTGGCCGTCATCGGCCTCATCGTCGTCGGGGTCGTGGTCTGGGCCGTCGGCATCAACAACTCGCTCGTGCGGTCCGAGCAGGACGTCAACGAGAAGTGGGCCCAGGTCCAGAACGTTTACCAGCGCCGTGCCGACCTGATCCCGAACCTCGTCGAGACCGTGAAGGGCTTTGCCACCCAGGAGCGCACCGTGCTGGAAGAAGTCACGCGCGCTCGGGCCAGCGCGACGGGCGTGCAGCTCACCCCCGAGGCGCTCAACGACCCCAAGGCGATGGAGCGCTTCCAGGCCGCCCAGCAGCAGTTGACCGGGGCGCTGAGCCGGCTGATGGTCACGGTCGAGCGCTACCCGGACCTGAAGTCGAACCAGAACTTCCTGGCGCTCCAGACCCAGCTCGAGGGCACGGAGAACCGCATCGCCGTCGAGCGCCGCCGCTTCAACGAGTCCGTTCGCGAGTACAACACGACTCTGCGGCTGTTCCCCGGCAGCATCGTGGCCAACATGAACGGCTTCCGGCCGAAGACGTTCTTCGAGGCCGCGCCCGATGCCGCCACGCCGCCGCGGGTGAAGTTCTAGGGTGCCGGGCAGATTAACGGTGGTCGAGGAGCGCGTCCGGCTCCGCCGGCGCGCTCCGAGCGTTGGGGGGCGTCGGGGGCCATTTCGGGGCCCCCGACGTTCCTAGTCTGCTCGTCGCCGCTGCACTCGCGCTCGCCCTCCTGATCCCGCCCGCGCCCACGGCGCGCGTCAACGACTACGCGAACGCGCTCTCTGCCGACGAGCGCGGCCGCCTCGAGCGGTTCCTGGCCGAGCGCGAAGCGGCGACCGGGGCCCAGATGGCGGTGGCCATCTTCCGCTCGGCCGAGGGCGAGAGCATCGACGACGTCTCGATCAAGCTGGCCGAGCGCTGGCGCATCGGCCAGAAGGGCCTCGACAACGGCGTCATCCTGGTCGTCTTCCTCACCGAGCGCCGAGTCCGCCTCGAAGTCGGCTATGGTCTCGAGCCCACCATCCCCGACGCGGTGGCGGCCGGCATCATCCGCGACGTTATCGCGCCGCGCTTTCGCGAGGGGCGCTATGCGGCCGGCATCGAAGCGGCGGCCCGCGCGGTCTACGAGCGGGCCGGTGAGGGCAAGGCGGATGTCCGCGCGCGCCGCAGCCGGGGAACGAACTTCCCGATGATCGGCTTCTTCGTCCTGTTCGGCATCATGGCGCTGATCTTCGCGTGGGAGACGATGAGTCTCCAGCGCCGCCAGCGCCGCCTGCACTACACGCTCGGATCGCAAGGCCCGTACGTGCCGATGGGCCCGACGTGGGGCGGCTTCATGGGCGGTGGCGGCTTCGGCGGCGGGGGTGGTGGAGGCGGTGGCGGAGGAGGATTCTCGGGCGGCGGTGGAAGCTTCGGTGGCGGCGGCGCCAGCGGGGAGTGGTGAGCATCACCCGCCATCCCCGCTGGGTCCACCGCATCCTGAGCCGGGACGATCTCGCCGCCATCGTCGACGCGATCACGCGCGCCGAGTCCCTGACGTCGGCGGAAGTCCGCGTGCACCTCGAGCGGCGCGTGAAGCGCGCCCACGCGGGCGGCGATCCGACCCTGGCGAGGGCGCGCGACATCTTCGCGCGCCTCGAGATGCACGACACGGCCCATCGGGCCAGCGTGCTCATCTACCTCGCGGTGGAAGACCGCAAGCTCGCCATCATCGGCGACGACGCGATTCACGCCCGCGTCGGCGACGAGTACTGGATCGGCGTGCGCGACGCGATGGTGGCCCGATTGCGTGAAGGCCGCGCCCGCGACGCCATCGTCGAAGCCGTCGGCGAGGTCGGTCGGGCTCTCAGCCGACACTTTCCCGCAACGGGAGGCTCGGATGATAGTACCGCTCGTTGCCGCTTTGCTCGTTGCCCTGCTGGTTCCTGTCGTCCCCGCGGCCGCCCAGAGCGCACCGACGGGCTCGGCCGACCTTCAGACCGAGATCACCCGCAAGCGCCACATCGTGCGTCCCGTCATCGATCCGGCCACGGTCGCGCGCGATGCCGAAGAGGCCACGAAGGGCGTGTTGCCGCATACGCCGAGTGATGCGATCGCGCGAGGGTTGAGCGACGCATTGATCCGTCGACCGGATACGAGCAATGACGTCGTCCAGGGGATCCAGCAGCAGAACATCAACAACGCGATCAGGCGCCGGTAAGAAACTCCTCGGCCGCGGCCAGTCCCGAGCCCGGCGGCACGGGAACGCCGAACTCCTTCAGCATCATCTCTATGCCCGCCAAGCCGCCGAGCAGCTCCAGCTCGTTCAGGCTTCCCAGGTGTCCGATGCGGAACGCGCGGCCCTTCACGTCTCCGAGGCCCACCCCGAGCGAGAGGTTGAGCCGGCGATAGACGTGCGCCACGAACGCGTCGGAGTCGAAGCCCTCGGGCATCACCACCGCCGTGAGGGTGTTGGAGAACTCGGCGGGGTTCTGACAAAGGAGCGCGAGTCCCCACGCCTGCACCGCCCGCCGGCATGCCTCGGCCAGCCGCGCGTGACGCGCGAAGACGTTGGTGAGCCCCTCCTCCTCCAGGATCGCGATCGCCTCGCGCAACCCGAAGAGCAGCATCGTGGCCGGCGTGTAGGGATACTGGCCGCGCCGATTCCGTTCGAGCACGGGCTGCCAGTCCCAGTACGAGCGCGGGCAACGGGCCTTCTCGCTGGCGGCGATGGCGCGCTCGCTGGCTGCCAGGATCGCCATGCCCGGCGGCAGCATCAGGCCTTTCTGCGGCCCGGTGAGCGCGACGTCCACGCCCCAGGCGTCGAACTTGAAGTCGATCGACGCCAGCGACGAGACCGTGTCCACGAGGAGCAGCGCGGGATGGCCGGCGCGGCGCAGGGCCTGGCGAACGGCCGGAACGTCCGAGGTCACGCCGGTGGACGTCTCGTTGTGGACGACGAGCACGGCGCGGATGTCGTGCGCGTGGTCGCGCTCGAGGCGCGCCTGCACCTCGGCGGCCGGCACGCCGGCGCCGTACGGCAGGTCGAGCCGCTCCAGCTCGACGCCGAACGCCGCGGCGGTGCGGGCGAAGCCGGCCGAGAAGAAGCCATTGACGCACGCGAGCACGCGATCACCGGGTGAGAGCGTGTTGACGATCGTCGCTTCCCACGCGCCCGTGCCCGAACCCGGGTAGAGCAGCACGTGGCCACGGTCGGTCTGGAAGATGCGCTCGAGGCCGTCCAGGCACTCGCGTACGAGCGCTTCGAAGCGCGGGCCGCGATGGTCGATGATGGGCTGCGCCATCGCGCGCACGATGCGGTCCGGCACGAGCGTCGGCCCGGGGATTTGGAGGAAGGGCCGTCCGGACGGCGGCGACATGTCGCGAAGTCTAGCATGGCAGTGCGAGCCGCAGGCCGGCCGGGGGCCGAGGCGAGCGGTGAAATGGTCGAGATGCTAGAGTGTCCCCCGCCATGACCCGAGACGAGATTCCAACCCCCGCGCTGCTGCTCGATCTCGATCGCTTCGAGCGCAACCTCCAGCGGATGACGGCGCACGTGCGCCGCACCGGCAAATCGATTCGCCCTCACGCGAAGACCCACAAGTGCCCGGAGATCGCGAAGCGCCAGATCCAGGCCGGCGCGCTGGGTGTCGCCTGCGCCAAGCTGGGCGAGGCCGAGGTGATGGCCGCCGCTGGCGTCCGCGGGCTGTTGATCACGACGGAGATCGTGCCGCCGACGTCGATCGCGAGGCTCATGAAGCTCGTCGCCGAGGCGCCCGACACGATGATCGTCGTCGACCACGCCGAGAACGTGGCGGCCCTCGGCACCGCGGCCAGCGCGGCCGGCGTCGTCGTCAACGTCCTGGTCGACGTGGACATGGGAAACCGGCGCACGGGCGCCCAGCCCGGCGAGCCGGCCCTGGCCCTGGCGCGCGCCGTCACGCGTCAGCGCTCGCTCCGGCTGCGCGGTCTCCAGGGCTACGCGGGTCACTGTGCTCACGTCATCGGCTGGAAGGCGCGGCGCGAGGCCTCGCTGGCAACGATGGCCGGGCTCATGGACACGCGGCAGCTCCTCGAGCGCCAGGGCCTGCCCGTCGAGGTGGTCGCCGGCGGGTCGACGGGCACGTACGACATCGACGTGGAGCTGGCCGGCCTCACCGAGCTGCAGTCAGGCTCGTACTGCGTGATGGATCTCGAGTACCGCAAGATCGGCGGCCGTGACGGCGACGCGCTGACGGACTTCGAGATGGCGCTGACGGTGCTGACGACGGTCGTGAGCGTGCCCACGGCGGACCGGGCGGTCGTCGATGGCGGGCTCAAGGCGTTCTCGACCGACAAGCCGTTTCCT
>QHTB01000112.1 GCA_003220615.1 Candidatus Rokuibacteriota bacterium | reverse complement strand
CGCGCTTGGCCAGTGCCCGATCGGCCGCGCGGGCCCGGGTGCGCGCGCGCTCGAAGTCGCGGACGACGACCGCGTTCAGTGCGCCGTCGTACTTCTCGACGCGCGCGAGATAGAGATCGAGCAGCTCCAGGCAGCCGATCTTCTTCTTTTTGATGTCGGCGGCGAGCTGCCGGGCGGAACGGAACGGGGCATCGAGCATCGCGATACCTCCTCACGGGACCTGCGCTCCAGCGACGCGCGTGAGTATACTCGCCTCGCGATGTCCATCACCGACCGCTACGGGCTGCCCGTCACCACCACCTCGGCCGTCGCGGCCGAGCGGTTCCAGGAAGGCATGGACCGGCTGCTGTCGTTCAGTGCCGGCGCCGAGGCGTGCTTCGCGGCAGCCGTGGAAGCCGACGAAGGACTCGCGCTGGCTCACGGCGGCGTCGCGCTGGTGGCCGTCGTTCAGGGCGACGCCGCGACGGCGCGCGCGGCCGCAGAGACGGCGCGCCGAACCGTGGCCGGGGCGACGCGGCGCGAGCGGCAGCACGTCGAGGCGCTCTACGCGCTCGTCGGAGGCGACACGGTGCGCGGCCTCGATCTGGTCGACGAGCACGTGGCGGAGTTCCCGCGCGATGCGCTCCTCGTCAACCAGACGAGCAGCGCGATCGGCCTGGGCGGCCGGAGCGACCGTGAGCAGTTCCGCGCGGCCTTCCTCGAGCGTCTGGCTCCCGCGTACGGTGACGACTGGTGGTTTCATTCGGCGCTGGGCTTCGCCTACCACGAGGTGGGCCGTCTCGAAGAGTCGCGGCGGCTGTCGGAGCGCTCGCTCCAGCAGTATCCGGGCAACGCCAACGCCACCCACAACATCGCCCACGTCTGCTTCGAGACCGCCGAGATCGACACCGGCCTCGCGTTCCTCCGAGACTGGATGGCCGGGTACGACCGGAGCGCCTCGTTCCATTGTCACCTCGCCTGGCACGTGGCGATGTTCGAGCTCCACCAGGGCCACCTTGATCGAGCGCTCGCGGTCTTCCAGCGCGATATCCTGCGCGCGGTCAATCCACGGCTCGCCACGATCGACGGCTCGGCGTTGCTGTGGCGGCTCGAGCTCGACGACGCGGACTACGAGCGTTGCGCGGACGGCGAGCGCGCCGCGGCCGGCCGGCGCGACGATGGCCCGGCGTGGCGGACCCTCGCTGACCTCGCGGCGCGTGTCTCGCGTCCGGGGTTCGTGTTCGGGGAGATCCACGCGGCGCTCGCCTACGCGCGCAGCGGCGATACGGCCGCGCTGACGAAGCTGATCGACGGCCTGCGGGACGTGGACGCGAAGGGACACCCGATCGCCGGCACGGTGGCGCTCCCGCTCGTGCGAGGCATCGCGGCGTTCGTGGCCGGCGATCACGCCGGCGCGCTCGCCCACTTCAAACCCGTCGAGGAGGAGATCCACCGCGTCGGCGGCAGTCACGCTCAGTGGGAGCTATTCGAGGAAACGATGGTCGCCTGCTATCTCCGGCTCGGGCGGCACGACGATGCGCTCCGCCTCATGCGCCGGCGCCTCCAGCGCCGCGCATCGCCACGCGACGTTCGCTGGCTCGACCGGGCGCGGACGCCAGGAGATGCTCCTTCTGGAGCGTCTTGACCACGGTGTCTACGTAGCGCTTGATCTCCTTGTTGATGTCGCCGGGCGCCTTCGTCTCCGCCATGCCGCTCCACACGAGCTGGTTCGTCCTCATGTCGTAGAGACTGGTGTCCGGCGTCGTGTGTGCTACGCTGCGCGCACGCGCGTTTCTTCGGAGGAGACGAGACCATGATCGACGGGAACATGATCCGGCACCTGTGGACGCACAAGACGCAGGACCATCCCTGGCTCTCCGACGAAGAGCTCGTGATCGACCGGGCCGAGGGCGTCTGGGTGTGGACCCAGACCGGCAAGAAGCTGCTCGACGGCTTCGCCGGGCTCGCCGTCGTCAACGTGGGCCACGGCCGGCGCGAGATCGCCGAGGCGATCGCCGAGCAGACGGTGAAGCTCGCGTACTATCCGACGACTCGCCAGTTCTCGAATCGCCCGGCCGCGGAGCTCGCGGCCAAGCTCGCGTCGCTCACGCCCGGCGACCTCACCTACACCATGTTCGCGGTGAGCGGCTCGGAGGCGAACGAGCGGTCGATGCAGATCGCCCGGCACTACTGGCTCAGGAAGGGACGCCCGAACAAGCACAAGGTCATCGCGCTCCAGGGTGGCTATCACGGCGCCACCGCGGGGACGTTCGCCGTCTGCGGCCTGCCCCACATGGTGGAGCCGTACGCGCCGCTCCACGTGCCCGGGTTCGCGAAAGTGGCGCCGCCTCATCCCTTCCGTGATCGCGGCCTCGGCACCGACGAGGAAATGGTTCAGCGCCGCGCGGCCGAGCTGCGCGAAGCGATCCTCCGCGAGGGGCCGGAGACCGTCTCCGCCGTGATCCTCGAGCCGATCCTCTCCTCGGGCGGCATCATCGTCCCGCCGCTGGGCTGGCTGAGGGCCGTGCGTGCGATCTGCGACGAGCTCGAGGTGTTGATGATCGCCGACGAGGTCATCACCGGCTTCGGCCGCACGGGCCGATGGTTCGCCGTCGAGCACGAGGGTGTCGTGCCGGATCTGATGTCGGTGGCCAAGGGCATCACCTCGGGCTACGTGCCGCTGTCTGCGAGCATCGCGCGACGCCACCTGGCCGACGCCTTCCCCGACGACAGCACCCAGGAAAACGTGCATCCCAACACGTACGCCGCGCACCCGGTGGCCTGCGCCGCCGGCCTCGCGAACCTCCGGATCATGGAGCAGGACCATCTGGTGGAGAACGCCGCGGCCATGGGCACGCGGCTGCTGGGCGGCCTGCGCGCGGCGGTCGGCAAGCGCGCCATCGTCGGCGACGTCCGCGGCCGTGGCCTCCTCGCCGCCGTCGAGCTCGTCGAGCCCGACGGGTCCGGCCGCGCGCTCAACGCCAAGCGCGTTGGCGTCCTCGACCGCAAGGCGTGGGACCGCGGCGCGATCGTCTACGCGCGCGGCAGCGCGCTGCGCCTGGCCCCGCCGCTGTCCATCACCGCCGACGAGATCGATCAGCTCGTGCGCGTCGTCGCCGAGAGCATCGAGGAGCTGGAGCAGGAGATCGGGAGGTGAGCGGCGGCTCCCGCCATTGACAGCCCGTTGACCCCCAGATAACCTCACCTCACTTCGGGTTCCGTTCGTCGTTCCTCTCGGCTTCGCTCCTGGGCCGTTCGCGACGCAGAGGAGACTTTCCATGACTGGACGGACGCGGCTCCTCCCGATCTCTCACCGGGCTCTCGCCCTGGCCGTTGCGTTGTTTCTCACGCTGCTGCTGACGCTACTCGTCCCGGCGGCTGTGCCAGCCTCCCCCGAGGGCCAGCTCACGTGGGCCGTGCATGTCTCACTCGCCCCGACGTGGTTCGACCCCGCCGAGACGACCGGAATCATCACGCCCTTTCTCTTCCTCTATGCGCTCCACGACGCGCTGGTGAAGCCGATGCCGGGGAACCCGATGGCGCCAAGCCTCGCGGAGTCGTGGACTGTTTCTCCGGACGGCCTCAGCTATGACTTCGTCCTGCGCCGCGGAGTGACGTTCCACAACGGCGACCCCTTGACCGCCGAGGACGTGAAGTTCTCCATCGAGCGCTACCGCGGGGCTGCCTCCGGGGCATTCAAGACGCGGATCGCCGGCGTGGATGTCATCGACTCTCATCGCGTACGCTATCGCTTCAAGCAGCCGTGGCCCGACTTCATGACGTACTTCGGAACCATGGCCACCGGCGCTGGCTGGATCGTCCCCAAGCGCTACGTGGAGCGGGTCGGCGACGACGGCTTCAAGAAGGCGCCGATCGGGGCTGGACCCTACCGGTTCGTCTCCTTCTCACCCGGCGTGGAGCTGGTGCTCGAGGCCTACGAGCAGTACTGGCGGAAGACGCCGAGCGTGAAGCGCCTCGTCTTCAGGGCGATCCCCGACGAATCAACACGCCTGGCGATGCTCAAGCGTGGTGAAGCCGACATCGCGTACTCCATCCGCGGCGCGCTCGCCGAGGAACTACGGCGCACCGGCGGGCTGACGCTCAAGCCCAGCTATCCGCCGGGCACCTTCTGGCTCGTCTTCCCCGAGCAGTGGACGGACGCCAGGTCGCCCTGGAGCGACAAGCGGGTGCGGCTCGCCGTGAACTATGCGATCGACCGGGCGGCCATCAACCAGGCCGAGACGCTCGGCCTCTCGAAGATCACCGGGAGCATGATCCCGCAGACTTTCGAGTCCTACTGGCAGCCGCCGCGCCCGGTCTATGACCTCGTGAAGGCCAGGCAGCTCCTGGCCGATGCGGGCTATCCGAATGGCTTCGATGCGGGCGATTACTACTGCGACGCGTCCTACGCCAACCTCGGCGAGGCCGTGGTCAACTACCTCCGGGCGGCAGGGATCCGTGCCCAGCTGCGTCCGCTCGAGCGGGCCGCGTTCATCGCGCAGAACAGCCAGAAGAAGCTGAAGAACATCATCCAGACGGCGAGCGGCGCCCTCGGGAACACCTCGACCCGGCTCGACGCCTTCGTGGCCGCGGGCGGCACCTTCACCTATGGAACGTATCCCGACATCGAAGGTCTGATCAGGGAGCAGGCGAGCGAGATGGACCCGAAAAAACGGGAAACGATTCTCCTTCGGACCCAGGAGCTCATCCACGAGAAGGCCATGGTCGCTCCCATCTGGGAGCTGGCCTTCATCAACGGACACGGACCGCGAGTGGCGGAGTCGGGCCTCACCCTGATCACCAGCCACGCCTACTCGGGCCCGTACGAGGACGTGAAGCTGAAGGCCAGGTAAGGACAGAAGACGGCCCGCGCGCGCTCACTTCACCGGCGCGCGCGCGGGCCGCAACCTCGGCCTGTTACGGATTCAGGACGTTGCTCGTGCCGGCTGCCGCGATGAGAGCGTCCGCATCTTCCTCTAGCAAGTAGCCCTGAGCGACCGCATTCTTCGCGGAGTTCGTCACCGCCAGGACATATCCTGCATGGTCCTTGTAGCGCTCGACCAGCGATAGCCGCGGATCACCGGTCGCATCGCGCTCGGCCTTGGTCCTGGCGAATGGGATCATGCCTCCGACGTAGTTACACACCTGACCCTGGTGGAACCCGGCGCTCGTGATGTTCCAGCCCAGATAGGTTCCCAGGGGCGCGTCGCGAAGGACGGTCGGCACCCCACCCAGCTCGTTACCGTCAGCGTCGACTTTCGGCACCTTCATCTTGATCACGTGCTCGATCTTCGGCGGGAACCTGGTCGGCACGCCCGTCGCATCGACGTCGTCGAAGAACGGGCCCCAGTCGTAGTCGAACACGGGAAACACGAAGTTGGTCGGATCGAAGATCGACGACGAGATCCCGGGAATGCCGCTCGGGAATCCCATGGCCTGCTGTGTCGGGTCCACCAGCGTCCCGCCCGCCAGCGTCGGCCAGCGGCTCGGTGGCGGCGGCGTGCCGTGCATCAGCCAGTTGCGCATGGCCAGGCGCAGCACGTTGACGAGCTGGGCCTCGGGCACGGGATTCGCCCTGAAGATGCCCCGGCCCCAGTTGTTCCCAGGGCAATTGGCTGGGGTGTTCGGGATGTTGGCGTTGAAGCCACCCTGGCCGCCGCCGTGCGTGGTGCTGCCGACGTAGTAGCGGCGGACATTGTCGGGAAGCGGGATGTCGACGTCGGCCGAGGTGCCGACCCATTCCGTCGTCATCTTCAGCGCAAAGACTTCCGAGCCGCCGAAGTGCTCGAAGATCTTCGGGCAGGTGTCCGAGTCCTTGCAGCGATCGAGGATGCCCCTCGCCGGCAGGTTGCGCACGCGATCGGGGAACTTCACCCACCACTGCGGGCCTTCACTCCCCATCTGGTAGAGCTCGAGCACGCCATCGGGCTGGGCCCAGCGGGAATCCAGTGAGACGCGCCGCCCGGCGATGATCGGCCACGCGCCGTCGTGCACCCGGCGACCGGCGTCATCGTCGTCATCGCGGCCGCGGCGGTCGCCGTCGCGGTCGCGGCGATCGTCGTCACGCCCCCAGCGATCGTCGTCACGTCCTCGGCGATCTCCGTCGCGGCCGCGGCGATCGTCGTCGTCGCCGCGGCGACGGTCCTTCCGCTCGTCCTCGTTGAAGCCGAGGTGAATGTAGGCTCGGGTGAAGTTCCCGGACTGCGAGACGCCGCGGATGACCGACCACTGGATCTTCCCGGCGACCGGATTCAGGGTCCCGAAGTCGTCCTGGGTCGCGTTCTTGAAGAACGAGTTGACGTCGCGAAACGCCGCGAAGCCGACACCGAGCACGTAGGGATCTTTCACGCGGTAAATGACCTGGTACAGCAGCGCGGAGTCGAATCCGTTCTTCAAGCAGATATGGACGGGCAGGCTGCCGGGAAGATGGGTGGGATCGAGATCCTGGGGCGTGCCCGGGAACGGATGCGTCGCGTCGCAGCGAGCAAAAGCCCAGTCGCTACTCGAAATCGTCGACCCGACGGTGACGACGCCGTTGACGGTCTCGCGCGTATGGGTGACCAGCGTCGCCTGGCTGGTGTCCAGCGATGCCGGCAGGTACGGGATCGGGTTGTTCATGACGTTGAGTGGCTGGGAATCCGGGCCGCTGCGGTTGACGATGCGTCCGAGGATGTTTCCGCTGATGGACGAGCCGTCACGGTTCCTCGCCACGGGGACCTTGACCCATTCGTTGGTGGCGAGCACGGTTCCCGCGGGTAGGGAAATGACAGACGCATACTCGGGAACCGTCGTGGCGCCAGCGTTGTCGCCCTGCCAGCCGCTGCTCAGACCGATATCACCCAGGTTGCGCTCGGCTACGGCGATGGTGATCCGGCCGCCGCGGTTCGGCACGTCGTGCCACATGAAGCCGCTGGCCTGTGACATGTCCACCGGCTTCACGACGAAAAACGAGGTCACGTACCGGACCTTGCCGTCGGAATCGGTCGCCGAAAGGATGTCGGTGATGATCGAGTTGTGACGGTCGTGCGGATCGAGCTCGCCGAACGCCCGCCCCGCGATCGACTCGTACGCTATCGTTTGGCCGGTGCCGGTGACCGTCGCCGTGTTGTCGATGACGATCCGGGTGATGCGTGCCTGCGCGGGCGGCACCCAGGCCAGCAGCGCCAGGGTGACCGCCACGGTGATCGATGCTGATCGGCCGAGGAGCGAGTGCAGCGACATGATCGAACCCTCCACGTTGAGTGACTCCCCCATTTCGCGCTGCTCAGTCCAGGTGAGACACCCACCGCGGCGATGCACGCCGCGGTGGGCTGAGCCGGCCTGCTCGACAGAACCGCTAGTCGTCGCCCTCCCCGTGACCGCGGCCGCATGGTCATCGTCGTCGTCATCGTCGCCGTCGTCGTGACGCCGCTCACCACAAAGCTGAGGCGTCTGGTTCGGCATATCGGCCTCATCGAGATGGCTGGCCGTTCTCTCTCTCCTGCCGCTCAGCAGTTCGCCAGCGCGGTGTCCGACGCGTGCCGGGCCATGACCTGAGCAGCTGGAGCTTCGCCACGCCATTGCGGATGATCGGATGCCCGTACGAGGACGTGAAGCTGAAGGCCAGGTAAACGGACGCATTACCGCCCGCGCAGCTTTGGGTCGAGCGCGTCGCGTAGCGAGTCGCCGAACAGATTGAAGCCGAAGACGCCGAGGCTGATCGCAATGCCGGGGAACAGCCCGATCCAGGGCGCCTTCTCGGCATAGGACGGCGCGGAGCCCGAGAGCATCAAGCCCCACGACGGCGTCGGCTCGGCCGTCCCCAGGCCGAGGTAGGACAGCGCGGCCTCGGCGAGGATCGCGCCGCCGAGCTGCGCGGTGAGGATGATGATGTAGGGCGCCATGACGTTCGGGACGATGTGCTGGAGGATGACGCGAGGGCGCGACGCGCCGAGGGCGCTCACGGCCTCGACGTAGACATTCTCCTTCACCGAGAGCGCCGTTGCCCGCACCACGCGCGCCGCGCGCGGGATGACCGGGATGGAGATGGCGATCACCACGTTCTGGACCGACGGGCCCAGGATCGACGCGATGGCGAGCGCCAGGATCAGCTGCGGGAACGCGAGGAGGATGTCCATCAGCCGCTCGAGGAGGAGATCGACTTTCCCGCCGTAGTACGCGCTGATCACGCCGAGCAGCCCACCGAGCGTGCAGCCCGCGAACGAAGCGGTGAACCCGACGAAAAGGGCGATCCGCGCGCCGTACATGATCCGGCTCAGGATGTCGCGGCCGAACTCGTCGGTCCCAAACCAGTGGTCGGCGCTCGGGCGGGCGAACTGCAGTCCGTAGTCGCCGCGATACGGGTCGTACGGCGCCAGTGGTTCCGCGAAGCCGGCCACCGCCATCATGGCCAGGATGATCGCCGCGCCGGCCGCGCCGAGCGGCTTCGTTCGGACGAACTTCGCGACCTCTTCGGCAACGGTGAGCCGCGGCGCCAGCTCGGCCGTCGCCGTCGCGTGAGTCAGCGCGTAATTCGTCGCCATGGCACCGTGACGAAGTCGACGCGCGAGCCTGAGACTACCGCCATGCTCCGGGCGGCGCTCATCGGTAGCGAATGCGTGGATCGAACCACGCATAGGTCAGGTCCACGAGCAGGTTCACGATCACGAAGCTGAACGCGATGAGGAACACCAGGGCCTGGACGACGGGATAGTCGCGGTGGGCGACGGCGTCCACCACGAACCGGCCGACGCCGTTCAGAGTGAACACGGTCTCGGTGACGACGAGGCCGCCGATGAGGAAGGCGAATTCCGTCCCGATCAACGTGATCACGGGGAGCATCGCGTTCTTGAGCCCGTGGCGGAAGACGATCGCCCGCTCACGCTGTCCTTTGGCCCAGGCCGTCCGGATGTAGTCCTCGCGCAGTACCTCGAGCAACGTGGACCGGGTCATCCGCGTCGTGACGGCAGCGTACCGGTAGCCGACGGTGACGATGGGCCAGACCATCTGCTGGAAATTCGCCCACGGATCGACCCATGGTGGCGTGAACTCGAGCGGTGGGCCCCAGCCGAACCAGATGACCAGGAACAGGATGCAGAGGATGCCGACCCAGAACGACGGGATGGCGAGGCCTCCGATGCTGATGACGCGGATCACGTAGTCGACCCAGGTGTCCTGGCGAACAGCGGCGAGCATGCCGAAGGGGATCGCGATGACCACGGAAACCACCGTCGCCGCGAGCGCTAGCTCGAGGGAGAGCGGCAGGCGGACGAGCAACTCTTCGACGACCGGGCGCCCGGTCCAGAGCGAGTTGCCGAAGTCGAAGCGGAGCACTCCCCAGAGCCACGTCCCGAACTGCACGATCAGGGGTTGATCCAGCCCGAGCCGGTGGCGCATGGCGGCGAGTTGCTTCGGATCGATGTGGCCGGCCTGGTCACCACCGAAGATCAGCAGGGCCACGTCCCCGGGAATGACACGCATGATCACGAACACGAGGGCGGCCGCCCCGAGCAGCGTCGGGATGATCAGGAGCAGCCGCTTCGCGATGTACGTTTGCATACCGCCCGGCTCAATCTTCGGCCAGCCACACGTCCTGGAGCTTCTGATTGGAAAAATGATTGGGCGGCGCCACGTAGTTCTTCACCTTCGCCCAGTGCACCACGGCGCGCCTCCACCAGAGGCCCGGGATGTAGTACGCGTTGTCGAGGACGATCTTCTCGATCTCGTTGATGTGGCGCTTGCGCTCGGAAGGGTCGAGAGCCCTTGTTTGCCGTGAGAAGAGGTCGTCGATCCTGGGATCGGAGAAGCGCCCCCAGTTGCTCGGATCACCCGTGGTGTACCGCTGGAGGAACAGATCGGGATCATCGATGTAGTTGAACGTGCCGCTGATGATGAGCTCGAAGCTTCCCGTGTCCCGTCCATCCGCGAACCAGGCGGCCGTCTCGAGCGGCCGGTGCTCGGCCTCGACGCCGATCTTGCGCCACTCCTGGATCGCGAAGACGGCGAAGTCCTGGTAGGGAACCTTGACGTTACGGTTTTTTAAAATGAGCTTGAAGCCGTTGGGATAACCGGCCTCAGCCAGAAGGCGCCTGGCCTCGGCCCGGTTCTTCTCCATGTCCCGTCCGAATCCGGGGAGCCTCTGAAGCTCGGCCTCCGACGTCGCCCACTCC
>QHTB01000027.1 GCA_003220615.1 Candidatus Rokuibacteriota bacterium | reverse complement strand
TTCGTGAGGAAGACGTGCTCGGTGACGGTGCCCTTCGGCAGCGCCACGCGCTTGCCCTTGAGCTGACCGATGGAATTGATGTCGGAAGCTTTCAGCACGACGACGTGGTTCGTGCCGCAGAAGAGCGAGTTGACGGCGATGGCGGTGTAAGGGACGCCCTTCTCGAGCCCGACGATGAACGGCGTGGTGGCGGTGGCGTTGACGTCGAGAGCGCCCGCGATCATCGCGTCGCGGCCGTCCTTGCCCAGCGCGAACCGCCGCCACTCGACGTCGAGGCCTTCCTGCTTGTAGAAGCCTTGACGGATCGCGATGACGTCAGCGGCGCCGATCACCGCCGTGTGCACCGCGATGCGGAGAGGCACGAGCTTCTGCGTCTGCGCCGGCGTGGCCAGGGCCACCGAGGCCATGACGACGGCGAGCAGCACGAAGGGCGAGTTCCTGATCATCGGTCCTCCGACACGGGGCGGCTGGGTCGTCGCGCGAATCTGTCAGCGCTGCGTGCGTTTGTCAAGGCAAGCGCTAGCGATTCCGCAGCCGCGGATCGAGGAGGTCGCGCAACGCGTCCCCCAACATGTTGAACGCCAGGACGACGACGCTGATCGCCACGCCGGGAAAGATCGCGAGATGAGGCGCCGTCTCCAGATTCCGCCGCCCCTCCCCGCCGAGCATGCCGCCCCAGGTCGGAGTCGGCGGCGGAGTCCCCAACCCCAGAAAGCTCAGCGCCGCCTCGATCACGATGGCGTTGCCGAGCCACACGGTGGCGATGACCAGAATGGGCGCGAACACGTTCGGCAGCACGTGGCGGGCCACGACCCGCCCCGGCGACGCGCCCAGCGCCTGGGCCGCATCGACGAAGGTTTCCTGCTTCACCGCCAGCACCGTCCCGCGCACGACCCGCGACGCCCCCGGCGCGATGACCAGCGCAATGACGAGGATGATGTTCACGAGGCTCTGCCCGAGCACGGACATCACGGCCAGTGCGAGCACGATGCCGGGGACCGACATCGCGGTGTCCACGGCCCGCTGGATCACGGAGTCCGGCCGTCCCTCCCAGTAGCCGGAGACCAGGCCGAGCACGGTTCCGAGCAGCGTGCCGATGACGACCGACGCGAACCCCACGATCAGCGACACCCGCGACCCGTAGACGATCCGGCTGAGAACGTCGCGCCCCAGCGGATCCGTCCCGAGCGGGAAGGCGACGCTCGGCGCCTGCATTCGAATCGGCAGGCCGCGTTCGTTCAGGTTGAACGCGTACGGATCCCGCGGCGCGAGCACCGGGGCCAGGATGGCCACCAGGACCAGCGCGAGCACGATCAGCGCGCTCACGGCGCCGAGCGGCTTTCGCCGCGCGAGTCGCGCCACGACCGCCCACGCGCCGCGCAAGGCCAGGCGCGGCGACCGCGGCAGCGCAAGAACGTCAGCGGTAGCGGAGTCGGGGATCAAACCAGGCGTAGCTCACGTCGACGAGCAGGTTGATCACCACGATGACCGTCGCGAAGAAGAGCACGGCGCCCTGGATCAACGTGTAGTCGCGCAGCAGGACGGCGTCGAGCATCAGGCTGCCCACCCCCGGCTGCAGGAAGATGAACTCCACGATCACCGTGCCTCCGAGGAGCACCGAGAACTGCTGGCCGATGATGGTCACCACGGGGATGCAGGCGTTCTTCACGGCGTGGCGCACGATGACGGCGCCCTCGCGCGCGCCCTTGGCCCGGGCGGTACGGATGTAGTCCTGCCGGAGCACCTCGAGCAGCGACGAGCGGGTCATGCGCATCGAGACGGCGGCCAGGCGCACGCCGATAATCACCGCCGGGATCGTCAGCTGGCTCAGACAGCGCGCCGGGTCAACCCACAGCGGCGCGAAGCCAACGGGCGGGATCCACCGGAACCAGATGGCGAGAAACGTGATGACGACCGTGGCCAGCCAGAAGTCGGGGATCGACAACCCCAGGATGGCCAGGAGGCGGCCGACGTAGTCACCCGTGGTGTCCTGGCGGACCGCGGAGAAGACGCCGACGGGAAGCGCGATCAGCAGGGCGATCGTCAGGGACATCACGGCCAGGTGCGCGGTCAGGTTGATGCGCTTCAGGAGCTCTTGCGTCACCGGGCGACGGGTGATCAGCGAGCGGCCGAGGTCGCCGCGCACGGCGCCCGCGATCCACGTGCGGTACTGGTCCAGGAACGAGCGGTCGAGCCCCAGCTCCTGGCGCGCGCGCGCCAGGACCTCGGGCGTCGGGGCCGCGGCCTGATCGAGCTGCATGATGACGGCGTCGCCGGGCAGGATGCGCACGAGCGAGAAGATCAGCAGCGAGACGAGCCACAGGACGAGCGCTCCCTGCAGGAGCCGGCGCGTGACGTACGTGCGCACGGCCTGGCGCTACTGCGCGAACTTGTCGAACTTCCGGCCCGGCGCCTTGTCGGTGAGCCACGCCGTCTTCGCTTCGTACGAGCAGTAGCCCGGGAACCAGCAATACGGATTGGCGCCGGCGTACGCGTACGACTGGGTGATCCGGTAATGCGGCGGCACGATCGTGGTGATGCGGTAGACGTTCTTGCGCAGGTGGTCCCAGGTGGCGCGCTGGAGCTGCGGGCGCTTGTCACCGGGATCGGTGCGCCACGAGGTGAGCAGGTCGTCCAGCTTCGGATCGCTGATGCCCTCGCGGTTCATGGTCTTGGGGAACGAGCCGTGGTAGCGCAGGTACACCCAGTCCATGAAGCTCGGCCCCGCCCCGATCGGGCTCAGAGCGGCCAGCATCTGGTTGAAGGGCTGGACGCCGGCGGCCTTCGACAGCCACGTCGACGTCTCGAGCTGGCGGAGCTTCACGCGCACGCCGATGTCGCCGTAGAAGCGCGCGATGAGCTGCACGAACGCGTTGAAATCCCAGCCCTGGAACTCGGCCCATTCCAGCTCCATCTCGAAGCCGTTGGGATAGCCGGCCGCGGCCAGGAGCTGCTTGGCCTCCTTCGGGTTGTACTGATAGTTGGGGCCGAGGTTGGCGTAGGAGTAGTCCGCGCGCTTGGTGAAGCCCGCCAGCGCCCAGGGGAACGGGCCGTAGAGGGCCGCGTCGCCCTTGTTGATCACCTCCGACACGATGTCGCGATTGATCGCCATGGACAGTGCCTGACGCACGCGCAGGTCCTTGAACGGCGCCTTGTCGATAGCCATGCTCATCCCGTAGTCGCCCCAGCCGAACGACGGCACGCGATAGAGCATGAGGTCGGGCACCGTCCTCATCAGCGCGTAGAGCTGGTCCAGCGTGGAGACGCGCATCACGTCGAGCTGCTTGCTGCGGAACAGCGCGCTCTCCGTCGCCGCGTCCTTGGTGAAGTAGAGGCGCACGGCGTCCACGTAGGGCAGCGGCCGGCCGTCCTTGTCCTTCAGGTAGTAATCGGGATTCTTGACGAGCAGCGCGCCCTCGCCGGGTGAGAACTCCTTCAGCATGAAGGCGCCGGTGCCGATCGGGTTCTCGGCCAGACCACCCGGCGCTTCCACGGCCTCGCGCGGCACGATCACGGGCGAGAGCGAATCGACGACGTTCAGGTAGAACTTCGGGTCGGCCATGGAGAGCTCGAACTTCACGGTGTACCGGTCGACCACCGTGATCGTCTTGACGAGGGCGGCGCGCGTGGAATATTGCGCCTTGTCCTTCAGCAGCTCGTAAGAGTACTTCACGTCCTCGGCCGTCATCTCGCGGCCATTGACGGGTGGACGGTTGTGGAACTTCACGCCTTGCCGGAGCTTGAAGATCCACGTCGACGGATTCACCATCTCCCAGCTCGTGGCCAGCGTCTTCCGGATCATCGGCGTGCGCTGGACTTCGGGGAAGTACCACGTCGCTTCCCACTCCGTCAGCGTGTCCCAGACGAGCGCGAGCTCCGGGCGGTAGCCGACCATCGGGTCGAAGGCGCGGACGACCGCGGGGAAGTGAAGGACCCCGCCGTAGCGCGGAGGTGAGGGCGGGACCGGTGGCTGAGCAGGATAGCGCGTGTCCAGCTCCTTGATGAACGCGGGCGCGGCGTAGGCGAACGGCGCGTCGCCGGGCTTCTCCTGCGCGAGCGCCCAGGAGCTCCAGAACACAAGCGAGAACACGACAGTGGCGAGCGAGAGGAGGGCCGTCTTCATCTCTCTGCTCCTTCTTCGGGAGTGAGGATCACGAAGGGCCAGGTCCCGACGGACGTCGAGCGGCCCGATGCTACGTCGGCCCCCTCCGGGGGGTCAATTCGACTTCTGCGCCAGCGCCTCGCCGCGTCGCTTGATCTCCTCGAGCGACAGGTCCTCTTTGTGGGTCCCGACGTGCCAGATGTGGCCGGCGGGATCGGCCAGCGTGCCCGAGCGATCGCCGTAGAACTGGTCCTGCACCGGTCGCAGCAGCTTGGCGCCGGCGGCCAGCGCGCGCTCGACGACGCGGTCCACGTCCTCGACGTAGAGCATGATGCTGACCGGTGAGCCACCGATCCGGCGCGGGCTCAGTGCCCCGATCTCGGGATGCTCGTCGGCGAGCATGATGAGCGAGTCGCCGATCTGGATCTCCGCGTGGCCGATCCTGCCCCCGGGCGCGGGGATGCGAAGCTTCTCGGAGGCTCCGAACGCCTTCTTGTAGAACTCGATCGCCTTCGCCGCGTCGTCGGCGATCAGGTAGGGCGTCGCCGTGTGGTAACCGTCGGGAATCGGCTTGGCTTTGGTCATCACGAGGTCCTCCTGCCGCCTACGATACGCCGCGACGCTAGTCGGCGACCTGCCGCGCCTCGTTGGCCGCCCTCCAGAGATACCAGGCCGCGATCGAGCGATACGGCCGCCAGCGCTCGCCGTAGGCGGCAAGCGCCTTCGGCGTGGGCCGCGCGCGCCGCCCGTACGCGACGCGGAAGCCCTCGCGCACGCCGAAGTCGTCCACCGGCAGGACGTCGAGCCGACCGAGCGTGAAGATGAGCAGCATCTCGACCGTCCATCGGCCCACCCCGTGAATCCGTGTCAATTGCTCGACGAGCGCGTCGTCGTCCAGGCGCCGGCACGCTCGTCGCGTCGGCACGAGGCCCTTGACCGCGTGGCGCGCGATGTCCTTGATGGCGCGGACCTTGGCGCGCGAGAACCCGGCGCGGCGAAGCCTCGTGGCGCGCGCGGCCAGCACCAGCTCCGGCGCCGGGAAGCGACCGTTCGGAAAGAGAGCGACGAAGCGGCCGAGGATCGTCTGAGCCGCGCGTCCGTTGAGCTGTTGATGCGCGATGGCGCGCGTGAGCGCCTCGTACGGCGAGCGGCCGGCCGGCGCGAGCCCGCAGGGGCCATGACGGCGGATGAGCGCGCGCATCGCGGGATCACGCGCGAGGTGTCGGCAGGCGTCAGCGTACGAGGGCGGCACGGCGCCGACTATAGCTCGAATGTCGAGATCGGTCGCGAGCCGACGCGACTTGCCGTACGATGTCGCGCGTGACGATCCCGCGTGCATTGCATACCGCACCGGCGGTGGCGTTTTCCGCCGGCCACGTTCCGCACGCCGGTCTCGTCTGACCTGGTTCGCGCTGTCCCTGGCCGCGGCGCTCACCCAGGCCGCTCAGTTCGCGGTCGTCAAGGGCCGCGCGCGTGCGATCCCGCCGCTCGTCATCGTCGCCGGGACTCAGACGGTGGCGCTCACCGTGTGGCTGGGCTTCTTCCTCGTCTCGGGGCACCCGTTCACGCCGCCGCGGTCGGCGTGGCCAGCCATCGCCGCGTCGAGCATCCTGGTGACGGGGATGAGCAGCCTGCTGGCCCGCGCAAGCGCGCGCGGTGACATCTCGATCGTCGGGCCGGTCTTCGCGCTCAGCCCGATCTTCACGGTGATCCCCGACGCCGTGCTCTCCGGCACCTTGCCCAGCCCGCTCGGCTGGTTCGGCATTGCGCTGGCCGTGGCCGGCACGCTCAGCCTGTCCGGCCGGCCCGATCGCGGCCGTCTGCGCGCGCTGCTCGGGCGCCGCGACGCCCTCGACGCGCTCGCCGCTGCGATCCTGCTCGGCGTGCTGTCGGCGGTGGATCGCTGGGCCGCGGTCGTGCTGGGGCCGCCGAGCTATCTCGCGTGCTCGCACGGCGCCGCCGCGGTGCTGACCGGGGTGATCTCCGCCGTCACCGTGCGCCGCGGCCTCGTCGAGCTGGCGACGGCGCGCAACGTGGCGACGATCGTCGCGCACGGGGTGCTCGGTGTCACGGGGACGGCGATGCAGACGAACGCGCTGACGATGGCGCCGGCGGCGTACGTCAACGCGATCCGTCGCCTGTCGGCCGTGGTGGCGGTGGGGCTCGGCCGGACGCTCTTCGGCGAGCCCGACCTTGGGCGCCGGCTCGCCGCCGCGGTGCTGGCGTCGGCGGGCGCGGCCTGCCTGCTCCTCGCGCGTTAAGGAAGGCCGCGGTAGCTAGATCGCCTCGGCGATGGCCTTGCCGAGGTCCACCGTCTTCGCCTTGCCGCCGATGTCGGGCGTGCGCGGCGCGCCGCTCTTCGGATCGAGCACCGTCTCGATCGCGGTGACGATGGCCTCGCCCGCCTTCGGATGGCCGAGGTGCTCGAGCATCATCGCGGCCGCCCAGATCTGGCCGATCGGGTTCGCGATGCCCTTGCCGTAGATGTCGGGCGCCGAGCCGTGGACGGGCTCGAACAGCGAGGGAAACACGCGCTCCGGGTTGATGTTGGCGGACGGCGCGATGCCGATGGTGCCGGTGCAGGCGGGGCCGAGATCCGACAGGATGTCGCCGAACAGGTTGGACGCTACGACGACGTCGAACCAGTCCGGATGCGCGACGAAGTGCGCGGTCAGGATATCGATGTGGAACTTGTCCCAGCGGATGTCGGGATACTGCTTGGCCATTGCCTCGACGCGCTCGTCCCAGTACGGCATCGTGATCGAGATGCCGTTCGACTTGGTCGCTGAAGTCAGGTGCTTCTTCGGCCGCTTTCTGGCCAATTCGAATGCGAATTTCAGAATCCGATCAACTCCCTTTCGGGAAAAGCACGCCTGTTGAAATACGACTTCGCGTTCAGTCCCTTCGTACATGCGGCCGCCGACGCTGGAATACTCGCCCTCGGTGTTCTCGCGCACGACGAAGAAGTCGATGTCGCCCGGCTTGCGATCGGCCAGCGGCGTGCGGATGCCCGGCATGAGGCGGCAGGGCCGCAGGTTCACGTACTGGTCGAACTCGCGCCGGAACTTGATCAGCATGCCCCACAGCGAGACGTGATCGGGCACGGTGGCCGGCCATCCCACGGCGCCGAAGAAGAGCGCGTCGTGCTGACCGATCAGCTCCTTCCAACTCGAAGGCATCATCGAGCCGTGCCTGGCGTAGTAGTCGCAGCTCCAGTCGAAGTGATCGAGCTGCAGCTCGATGCCGAACCGGCGCGCCGCCGCGTCGAGCACGCGCAGGCCCTCGGGCACCACTTCCTTGCCGATGCCGTCGCCGGGGATCACTGCGATCTTGTGTCTCGCCATGCTGGCCTCCGCTCTGCTCACTGCGCGCGTCCACTCAGGGGTGAGGCGATTCTACCCCGGCCGAGTCAGAGCTGGATCTTCTGCCGCGCCGTCGCACGCTCCCACTTGCGATCGTAGTCCTCGCTGAACAGCAGTGGCTGGTCGGCGGGCACCGTGATCCATGAGCCGCGGCGGATCTCGTCCTCGAGCTGTCCGGGTGCCCAGCCCGCATACCCGAACGCGAACAGGGAGCGCACGGGCCCGCGGCCGTGGGCGATCGCGTCGAGGATCCCGTCATCCGTGGTGAGCGCGATTCCATCGCTGATCGCCTGGGTGTTCGGCCCCGCGTAGTCCGAGGTGTGAAGGACGAAGGCGCGGGCAGGCGAGACTGGCCCGCCGTAGTGCACGCGGAGGTTGCCGTTCACGCCGGTCGCGTCGCGCCCGAGGGTATCGAGGACGCGGGCCAGCGGCACCTCACCCACCGGTCGGTTGACGATGAGCCCCATTGCACCGCCCGAATCGTGCAGGATCATGTAGATGACGGCGCGGGCGAACGGGGGCCCCCCGATCTGTTCGGTGGCGACGAGGAACTGGCCAGTGAGCCAGGGCCCGTCCTGATCCGTGGCGAACGTCGTCGCCACCGTGAGGACCAGCAAGACGACCACGAGCCAACGCATGACGAGAAGGAGGATCTCATAGAACGCACGAGTCTCGTGACCAGGACGTTCTTCAAGATCGGCGCCCCAGGGGTTTTCGTCGTGAGGCAGCTTGCGGCGCCGAGCCCTCTGGGATAGAACTCACGCCCGATGGGCATGACACCCGTAGTGTCGTCGTCGCCCTCGGAGCGACTGTCGGCCGGGGGGATCGAGCTCGAAGTGGTGCGCCGGGGCACGGGCCATCCCGTGCTGCTCTTGCACGGCATGCAGAACGTCGACCCGCGCGCACGCTTCCTCGATCTCCTCGGCCGGCGCGCCGAGATCATCGCGCCGTCCCACCCCGGCTTCGGCCATTCGCCACGCCCGGCGGACTTCGAGACCGTCTCCGACCTCGTCCATCTCTACCTGGACGTCCTCGACGGTTTGCCGTATCCGAAGGTCACGCTGATGGGATTCTCCTTCGGCGGCTGGCTCGCCGCCGAGATCGCGGTGAAGTGCTGCCACCGCCTCGACCGGCTCGTCCTGGTGGACGCCTTCGGCCTCAAGCTGAGCGATCGAGAGACGCCCGACATCCTGGACGTCTTCAACACGTCTCCTCAGGAGGTGCGACGACGGAGCTGGCACGATCCGGCGAAGGCGCCGGACCTCGACGCGATGTCGGACGACGAGCTGATCGTCCGCGCCCGCAACTGGGACGCGCTCTGCCTCTACGGCTGGCATCCTTATATGTACGACCCGCAGCTCAAGCGCTGGCTGCGTCGGATCACGATCCCGACGCTCGTGCTGTGGGGCGCCTCGGACGGGATCGTGAAGCCGTCGTACGGACGCGGCTACAGCGCCTTGATTCCGGGCTCGCGCTTCGAGGTCATCGAGGCGGCGGGGCATCATCCGGAGATCGAGCAACCCGAAGCCTTCGCCGATCGCGTCGCGGCGTTCCTGGATCGCTGACCGTGGACGTCTGGTACCAGTGCGAGAACCCGTATCCGTTCGTGCCCCAGGACATTCTCGACCGCGTCGATTCCGTCCGGGCCAGCCTGCCGAACAAGTACTGCGATCCGAAGATCGCCGCCGACCTCTTCGAGGAAGTCCTCGACGAGTTCATGCTGTGCGACGACCAGGGTCTGAACGTCGTCGCCATCGAGCACCACGCCGGGATCAACTCGCTCTTCGGCGCCAACCCGCTGATCCTCGGGATCCTCGCCCGCCAGATGCGGAACGTCCGCATCCTGAGCATGGGGACGCTGGTCTCGCTGCGGCAGGACCCGGTACGCGTGGCCGAGGAGTACGCGACGGCCGACGTCATCTGCCGCGGCCGTCTCGAGATCGGCTTCGTCAAGTCGGGCGGCACCGAGATGGCGTCGAACAACGCCAACCCCGTCAACAACGTCGAGCGTTACTGGGAAGCCATCGATCTGATCAGAAAGGCGCTGACGCATCAGGACGGGCCGTTTTCCTGGGAGGGGAAACACTTCACGCACCGGCACGTCAACATCTGGCCGCGGCCGTGGCAGCAGCCGCACCCGCGGCTGTGGGCGGCCACCGGTGATCCCGACACGGCCACCGAGGTCGGCCGCCGCGGCATGGTCAACGTGCTGGTGCTCCGCGGGGCGGACGGCACGAAGCGGGCCTGGGGTGCGTATCGCCAGGCGCGCGCGGAGGCCAGGCTTCCCGAGGTCGGCACCGATCACTTCGCGTACGCGGCGTTCGTCTACGTGGGCGACACTCATGAGGAGGGCGTGCGCGTCGGCAGCAAGCTTCTCTGGTTCCTCAACAC
>QHTB01000026.1 GCA_003220615.1 Candidatus Rokuibacteriota bacterium | reverse complement strand
CATCGTCATGTACCGAGCCTGCGCTTCTTCACTCTGGGCATCTTCTTCACTTCGACTTCGCGGCGACTCGCAGACGACCTGTCTCGGTGTGGCTCGGCGTAGATCAATCTGACCGGAAGTCGGCCACGGGTATATCTCGAGGCACGACCGCGATTGTGCATCGAGAGCCGCCGATCGATCGAGTTCGTGATGCCAGTGTAAAAGGTCCCGTCAGCGCACTCGAGCACGTAGCAGAACCACATCAGTATCCTCGCCCCCACCCCACCACGTTCTCGAGCGGCTGGCCATTCAGGTAGCGGCGGAGGTTGTCACAGAAAAGATCCATGCCGCGGTGGAGGTTCACGTCGGTCTCGCCCGAGACGTGCGGCGTGATGAGCACGCGCGGGTCGTCCCACAAGCCGCGGTCGGGGTCGCCTTCGAATTCCCCGCGATAGACGTCGAGCGCGGCCCCACCGATCTGGCCAGTGGCCAGCCCCTCCCGGAGAGCGGTCTCGTCGATGATCTCTCCCCGGGCCACGTTGATCACCACCGCACCGGGCTTCATCGCGGCGATCGCCGCGCGATTGATCAAGCCTTCCGTCTCTGCCGTCAACTGGCAGCAGACAGCAACGAAGTCGCTCTCGCCGAGCAACGCGTGCAGACGGTCGGAGGATTCCAGCCGGCTCACGCCTTCCGGCGCGGGCTCGCCGGCGGCGACCCGCCGGCGCGTTCCCACCACGCGCATCCCCACGGCCTCGCACAGCCGCGCCACGTCGCGCCCGATCCCTCCCAGGCCGACGACGCAGACCGTCTTGCCGCGGAGCAACCTGGGCCGGTAGGCCCGGTGCTCGAACTCGTGCCGCGTCCGGTCCGGAGCCGCGCGGTGAAAGCCCTTGACGAAGTGCAGGATCGCCGCGAGCACGTACTCCGCCATGGGGAGCGTGTTCCCCAGACCCCGCGACGTCGTCACCGTGACGTCGCTTCCCCACAGATCGCCGTGGCGCAGATTGCTCGCCCCCGCCGGGAGCTGGTGAAACCAACGAAGACGCGCGGCCCGCGAGCGAAGGTCCTTCGGAAACGGGAACGTCCCCAGTGCCACCTCGGCCATGGCCAGCAGGCGATCCCGTTCTGCCTGCGGCAGGGCCTCGCGCGGCCCGGCCTTCGCCGGCAGGTATCTGCGGACCGTGGCTGGTGGCCACGACCGCCGGTACTCCGCCTCGAACATCTGGCGCCCATCCACGACGCGGACGGCCGCACCCACGGCCTGCACCGTGTGCAGCGCCGCATCCGAGATGGGCGCGATGATGAGGACCTCGACGGAGCCGTCAGCGATCATCGATCAGCCGCGAAGGAGTGGCCCATGGGTAGCGGCTGCCGTTGTCGAAGCTCTTTTGACACCTCGCGGGACGCAAGTGTAGCCTGACCGCGCCCCGCGGGGTAGGAGGTTCCCCATGCACCGTCGCGCATTCCTGAAAACCGCTGGCGTCGTCGCGGCGCTCGGCTCAGTACCATCCATCGGCCGAGCCCAGGCCAAAGAGGTCAAGCTCGGCTACATCCTGCCCGTGACGGGGCCGCTGGCCTTCGAGGCCCAGCTCTCGCTCAACGGCTTGCAGCTCGCGGTGGACGAGATCAACGCGGCGGGCGGCGTGAAGGCGCTGGGCGGGGCCAAGCTCACGCTGCTGCCGGGCGACACGCAGCAGAAGGTCGAGCTGGGCAACTCCGAGGCGGCGCGGCTGATCGATCAGGGCGTGGCGGTGCTGATCGGGCCGTTCTCGAGCCTGGTGGCGTACTCGGTGCGGCAGGTGACCGAGAAGAACAAGACGCCGTTCATGCTGCTGGCCGCCGTCGCCGACAACCTCACCGAGGGCGGGCTGAAGTACGTCTTCCGCGTGCAGCCGAACGGCCAGGCCATGTCGACACTGACCATGAACAACATGGCGGAGATGGCCAAGAACGCCAACGTGGCCATCAAGCGCGTGGCGATGATGCACGAGGACGGCAACTTCGGCACCACGATGGGCAACCACGTGGAGGCCTTCGGCGCCAAGCTCGGCTACACGATGGTGCAGCGCATTCCCTACAGCCTGAAATCCCCGGACTTCACCGCCGAGCTGTCGAAGGTGAAGGCCTCCAAGCCTGATCTCCTCGTGATCAGCGGCTACTACGGCGACTCCAAGATCATCGCGGAGACGGCTTCCAAGCTGCGCATCGGCGTCCACGCGCTCGTCGGCCTCGCCAATGCGGCGTACTCGAACCCCAAGTTCATCGCCGACAACCGCGAGCTGACCGAGCAGCTCTTGGACGGCAACTACTGGCACAACCCGCAGTCGGCCCGGGCCAAGGCGGTGTTCGCCGCCTACGAGAAGCGCTTCACCTCCACGCTCACCTCGCACGGCGTGCAGGCCTACACCGTCATCTACGTCATCAAGGACGCGCTGGAGCGCGGCGGCTCGGCCGACCGCGACAAGCTGCGCGATGCGCTGGCCAAGACGAACCTCACCGATCACATCCTGCCGCAGGATGCGATCAAGTTCGACGACACCGGTGAGAACGTCAACGCCTCGCCGGCGCTGCTGCAGGTGCAGAACGGCAAGCCCATCGTGGTGGGCCCGGCCCGCTTCGCCGAGGGCAAGCCCGTGTTCCCCGTTCCCAAGTGGCACGGCTAGCACCGCGCTGTTCGATCTAACCGGCGATCTTCTGCTGCAGGCCGTGATCAGCGGCCTGCTGCTGGGCGGCGTGTACGGGCTCGTCGCCTTCGGCCTCTCGCTGATCTTCGGCGTGCTACGCATCATCAACTTCGCGCACGGCGCGGTGATGATGCTGGCCATGTACGCCACGTACTGGCTCTTCACGCTGTTCAAGGTCGATCCCTACGTCTCGATCGTGCTGACCGGGCCCGCCTTCTTCCTGCTCGGCATGCTCATCCAGCGCGTGGTCATCGAGCCCAACCGCTTCGCGGCCGAGCATAACCAGCTCCTGCTCACGCTCGGCCTGGCGCTCTTCCTCGAGAACCTCGCGCTGGTGCTCTGGCAGGGTGACTTCCGCACCGTGCGCCCGGCCTACGCAAGCGCCTCGTTCGTCGTGGGCGAGGCGCTGGTGGAGGTGCCGCGGCTGGTGGCCTGCGGCGGCGCCATCGTGATGGCCGTCGTGTTGTTCGCCTTCTTGAAGCTGACCGACGTCGGCAAAGCCATCCGCGCGCTCGCCGAGGAACCGGAGGGCGCCATGCTGATGGGCATCAACGTCTCGCGGATCCGCGCGGCGGCCTTCGGTATCGGCGCCGGCGCCGTGGCCGTGGCCGGCGCGCTGGTCACGCCGTTCTTCTACGTCGCGCCCGACGTCGGCGAGTCGTTCAACATCATGGCGTTCGTGGTCGTGGTGCTGGGCGGCATGGGCAACTTCGTCGGCGCGCTGCTGGGCGGCTTCATCGTGGGGCTGGCCGAGTCGCTCGGTGCCACGCTGCTGCCAGGCTCGCTCAAGCAGCTCGTGGTCTTCGCGCTCTTCGTGCTGGTGCTGCTCTTCCGGCCGGCCGGGCTGTTCGGGGGCGGGCGTGGGCGCTGAGGTGCTTGCCGGCGTGACGCTCGGCATTCTCCTGGTGGCGCCGTCGTTCCTGCCGCCGTACTTCCTCGAGATCCTGATCAGCGTGATGCTCTTTGGCTACCTCGGCGCGGCGTGGAACATCCTCGGCGGCTACGCCGGGCAGTTCTCGTTCGGCCACGCGGCCTACTTCGGCATCGGCGCCTACACTTCCACGTTGCTCTTCCTGAAGCTTGGCGTCACGCCGTGGCTCGGCATGCTGGCCGGCGGCGTGCTCGCCGCGCTCTTCGGGCTCTTCGCCGGCTACCTCTCCTTCCGCTACGGCCTCCGCGGCCCGTACTTCTCACTGGTGACGCTGGCCTTCGCCGAAATGCTCCGCGTGGTGGCGGTGAACACCAAGGCGGTCGGCTCGTCGATCGGGCTCGTCATCCCCAATCGCGAGCCGGCGCCGGTGAATTTCGTCTTCGCCGACAAGCTTCCCTACTATTACGTGATTCTCGCCATGGCGTTGGGGGCGGTGTGGATCACCCGACGTGTCGCCCGCAGCAAGCTCGGCTACTCGCTGCTGGCCATCCGCGAGAACGAGGACGCGGCCGAGGCGTCCGGTGTGGATGCGCTGGGCATGAAGCTGCGCGCCATGGCGATCTCCTCGTTCCTCACCGCGCTCGGCGGGACGTTCTATGCGCAGTACTTCGCCTACATCGATCCCACGATTACCTTCGGCCCGTCGGTGTCGATCCAGGGATTGTTGCAGGCGATCGTCGGCGGGGCCGGCACGGTCCTGGGGCCGGTGATCGGCGCCTTCGTGTTGACGCCGGTGTCCGAGCTCTCCCGCGCCGCCATCCGCGGGCGCGCGGGCGTGGACGTCATGCTCTACGGCCTCGTGCTCATCCTGGTCATCTCGTTCCTGCCCCAGGGCATCATGGGATGGGTGCGACGCCCCCGGAGGGAACGGGGGAACCGATGAATCTCCTGGAGGTCGACGCGCTCACCAAGCGATTCGGCGGGCTCACCGCGGTGAGCCGCTTCAACCTGACGGTCAACGCCGGCGAGATCATCGGCCTCATCGGGCCCAACGGCGCCGGCAAGACCACGGTGTTTCACCTGCTCTCCGGCTTCCACGCGCCCACCGAGGGCACCATCCACTTCAAGGGCGTCTCCGTCGTCGGCACCAAGCCGCACGCCATCTGCCGGCGTGGCCTGGCCCGCACGTTCCAGATCGTGCAGCCGTTCGCGAACCTCAGCGCGCTCGACAACGCGATGGTCGGCGCCTTCAATCGCACCGACGACGTGGATGCCGCGCGCCAGCGGGCCATCGAGGTCCTGGACTTCGTCGGGCTCGGCGCCCGCCGCGACGTTCTGGCCCGTCAGCTGACGCTACCCGATCGCAAGCGCCTGGAGATGGCCCGCGGCCTCGCCACGCGGCCCGAGCTACTGCTGCTCGACGAGGTCATGTCCGGGCTGAACCCGACGGAGATCGAGGAGATCATCGCCCTCATCCGCCGCATCCACGCGCAGGGCGTGAGCCTGCTCATCATCGAGCACGTGATGCGCGCGATCATGGCCCTGTCCCAGCGCATCGTGGTCCTGCACCACGGCGAGAAGATCGCCGAAGGGCGTCCCACGGACGTTGCCCGCGATCCGAAGGTGGTCGAGGCCTACCTGGGAGAGGAGTCGTGAATCTCCTCGAGCTCTCCGGCATCGACGTGGCCTACGGCGATTTGCCGGCGCTGCGAGGCGTCGACCTCGTCGTCGAAGCCGGCGAGACGCTCTCGGTCGTCGGCGCCAACGGTGCGGGCAAGACGACCATGCTGCGCACGATCTCCGGGCTCTTGCGCCCCCGCCGCGGCGAGGTGCGCTTCGAGGGTGAGCGCATCGATCGCCTCCCGTGCCACCGGGTGGTGGAGCGCGGCGTCGTGCACGTGCCGGAGGGCCGCAAGGTCTTTGGGAGCCTGGCCGTGCGAGAGAACCTCGAGCTCGGCTCCTACACGCGGGCGGCGAAAGCCCGGCGGGCCGACAGCCTCGAGCGGGTCTTCACGCTCTTTCCGCGCTTGCGCGAGCGGATGTCGCAGGCGGCCGGGACGCTGTCGGGCGGCGAGCAGCAGATGCTGGCGATCGGCCGCGCGCTCATGACGCTGCCCAAGCTCTTGATGCTGGACGAGCCCTCGCTCGGCCTGGCCCCGTTGATCGTCAAGGACATCTTCCACACCATCGCCGAAATCAATCGCGCGGGGACGACCGTGTTGCTGGTGGAGCAGAACACGCGCCAGGCGCTGGCACTCTCCCGCCGCGGTTACGTGGTGGAGAACGGGAGCGTGGCGCTGGTCGGCAGCAGCGAGGAGCTGCTCGGTAACGAGCACGTCCGTCGCGCCTACCTCGGCCTGTGAAGGCCGCCATGACCGGCGGCGGTACGCTGACTATCGCAGGACGTCGGTGTTTCTAGAGAGGCGTTGCCGGCCGCGCTGGCAGCCTAATGACCTCTCCCTCTCTCGTTAGCCCTTGACGGCGCCGGCGGTGAGACCCGCGACGTAGTACTTCACGAAGAAGGAATAGATGAGGGCGACGGGAACCGAGCCCAGCAACGCCCCGGCCATCAGCTGACCCCAGTAGAAGGCGTCCCCTCGGATCAGCTCGCCCACGACGCCGATCGGCACGGTTCGCACGCTCGAACGGTTGAGAAAGAGCAGCGCGTAGAGGAACTCGTTCTGCGCCAGCGTGAAGGCGAAGATGCCGGCGGAAATGAAGCCGGGCATGCAGAGGGGAAGAATCACCCGGGTCATGGCGCCAAAGCGGCCGGCGCCGTCGATCATCGCCTGCTCTTCCAGTTCCTTCGGCACCGTCTTGAAGTAACCCATCAGCAGCCAGGCAATGAAGGGCACGAGCAGCGTGGGATAGGTCAACATCACGGCGCTGAGCGTATTGCCCAGCCTCATCCGACCAATGAGATCGGCCATCGGAACGAACAGCAGTGTCTGCGGCACCAGATAGGTGACGGCGACGGTGACGGCCAGCAGCGGAGCACCGCGAAACCGCATGCGCGCCAGCGGATAGGCCAGCATGCTCCCGAGCAGCAGGGAGATGGCGGTTGCAACCACCGCCACCAGCATCGTGTTGGCGGTCCAGGTCAGGAAGTTGGTCTCCCGGAGCAGGTCGATATAGTGGACCAGGGATGGGTGCCGGATCGCCAGCGGCATGGCCTTGGGATCGTACAGTTCGGCATTGGTCTTGAGCGACGTGGCCGCCATCCACGTGAACGGAAACAGCGCCACCACATAGAACAGCACGAGCGGCGCCCACAGGCCGAAGAGCCGCTTGCGCCAGGTCAGTTCGCCGACCATGTCAGTCCTTCCGCACGTAGAGGGTGAGCAGCACCAGCAGCAGACCCAGCACCGGCACCATGCTGAGCGCCACCGCGGAGCCGAGTCCCATCTGGCCCGCGCCCATGCTCAGGCTGTAGGCATACGTAGCCATCAGGTGCGTGGAATTGGCCGGGCCACCGCCGGTGAGCACGTAGACGAGCTGAAAGTCGAAGAAGGTGAGAATGATCGAGAACGTCGTCACGATGAAAATCACGGGCAGCAGCGCGGGCAGCGTGACATAACGGAAGCGACCCCAGGTGCTCGCGCCATCGATCGTCGCCGACTCGTGGAGCTCGACTGGAATGGTCTGCAAGCCGGCGAGGATCGAAATGCCGAAGAACGGCAGGCCGCGCCACGTGTTCACCATGATGATCGAGATCATGGCCATGGTCGGGGTGCCGAGCCAGGACGGCCCCGTCTTGGCCAGCCCACTCACTACCAGCAAGCGGTTGAAGAGGCCCATGCCGGGGTCCAGGATCCACTGCCACGCCACGGTGCTCAGCACCGTGGGCACGATGAAGGGGAGCAGGAGCGAGGCACGCGTGAGGGCTTTCATCCGGAAGCTCTGGTTCATCACGAGCGCCATGCCGAGACCGCCGCTCGCCTTCAGCACGGTGGCCACCGCGGTGAACAGGACCGTGTTTCTCACCGCCTGCCAGAAGATCGGGTCGTTCCCGAGGATGACGAAATTGCCCAGGCCCACGAAGGAGGCGGAGCCGGCCACCTCCCGGCGGAAGAAGCTCAGGTACACGCCGTAGAAGAACGGGTAGCCCAGGAACGCCAACAGGAACAGCACGGGCGGCGTGAGCATGAGCCAACTGAAGACGGACTCGCGCTGCACGAGCGCGCCTAACCGGCCCGACCGGATCGACCCGTGGGCCGGCGCTGCCAGCGCGGTCGCCCGCGATGCCTCGACGACTTCGCTCATGCCTATCCGTAGATCTGCTTGAGCTGCGCGACGGCCTCCGCGATGACGGTCTTGGTCGGAGCGCCCGTGCAGGCCTTGGAGAACATGTCGATCACGACCCAGCGATTGATCACTGCGCCGTGCGCGCGGTTGGCGGGCGCCGGCCACGACGTGAGCTTCCCCGTCTCGAGCACTTTCTGGTACGGCTTCACGCGCGGCTCGATGTCCCATTCGGGAACTTTGTCGAAGGCGTGCAGGTACGGAGCGAAGTACATGTCACCGGAGGCGATCCACGGGCGGAACTGCTTCGGGTCCATGGTCCAGCGCAGGAAATCCTTGGCGGCCTGCGGGTCGGGGCCATAGGCGAACACGCCGTGCGTGACGGGCACGAGCGCATGGTAGCGCTGCCCGTTGGGGCCCTTGGGATTCAGCGCGTGGTCGATCACCTTCCCCATCTCGGGCAGATCGCGCTTGGCCGACACCATGATGCTGTAGGCGTTGTTCGTGCATGAGATCTGACTGGTCAGGAAAGCCTTGTTGTTGTGCGGGTCGAGCCACCCGATGCAGTCCTCGATGCAGGCTTCCTTGTAGAGCTTGCGCACGAAATCCACGGCCTTCGCCGTCTCGTTGGTGTCGAGCGCGACTTTCTTGCCGGCCTTGTCCATGACCGTCACGCCGTAGGACCACAGCAGGGGGTAGAGCCAGGAGTAGTTGTCGGCGAAGCCATGGCCCATCGACATACCGTACGGATGGCCCTTGGCCTTGAGCTTGATGCCGGCTTCCAGGAACTCGTCCCAGGTCTCGGGGAAGTGCTTGATCCCTGCCTCGTCGAACCAGTCCTTCCGGTAGACCATGCACTGGCCGATGTTCGCCTGGGGCACGGACTTCCATTTGCCGTTGTCGACGGACAGCGCCTTGATCTCGTCGTACCAGCCGCCTTGTTCCTTGCCCGCCGCCTCGGCGATATCGGACACGTCCACCAGAGCGTCGCGGTAGAGCCACTCCTGCTGGACCCAGGCAAGGTCGGCGCCTGACTTGTTCTCGACCATCGAGACCAACTGGGGCACCGCGCCGCCCCCGGCGGCCTGGATCTGGTAGTCGATCTTGATGCCCGTGGCCTTCTGGTAGGCCGGCACCATCACCTTCTGGAAGTGCTCGTCGAAGTTCTTCACGTAGGAGCTTTCGCGCGCGAACGTAATGATCGCCGGTTTCGCCTGGACGTTGCGCGCGATCCAGGGAGCCCCGGCAACGCCCGCGGCCCCGCCCGCAAGCTTCAGAAAGTCACGACGGGTGGCCGTCGACGGTACAGGCTGCGCCATGGATTTCCCCTTATGTGTGACGTGGATCGCCCTTAGGAAACGGGCTCATGCGGCGATGATCCTGCTCCCGGGGCACGGGTGCCGTCAAGGGCCGCCTCCTTAATGATCCGTCCCCATGAGCACGCTCCAGTCTCCGCTCGTCCGGATGGACCTCGCTGAGATTGGCTATCTCAGCCGTCCCGGCGCCGGATGACCCTACTCAACATCAATCCGCGAACTGTCCGCGATCGGCGTCCTGGGCGATCCGCGCTCCGCGTCCGATGCGCGAGGCGAACGCTAGCCTCTAGCGTAGACACGACTCATTGTTACGACATAAACACCGGCTTGCAGACTTAATACGCACTGGGGCACCGTGTGCCTCGCACTTGAACGGTTAGCGGCTCCTGCGTCCACTAACCCCTAGTCGTCGATGGTTGCGGGGCTGGATATGCTGAATGCTACACGGCGCCCGAAACCTACTGGATTGACCTGCGCTGATGCACAAAAGACGAATTCTGAGGCCCAT
>QHTB01000025.1 GCA_003220615.1 Candidatus Rokuibacteriota bacterium | reverse complement strand
GTGTCTGTGGATACCAACCGCGCCGCTGCAATCGACGCCTGACCGCCATCCGGAGCCCTTCGGGGCGAGGTCTGTTCGCTCGGGCCTACAACGGTCCCGCGTTTTCGGTGAATTGGCTCCCAGCGCCTTCAGGAATCTCTTGGCGGGCCTGTTGTCCGCGCTGTACCTAGGGCGAAAGATGATACCGGTGCCGGGCTGCCCGTCGCGGAGTACCGATAATGAGCCTTTATGTCTCCTACGCTCCTCGTTTGCAGTCGACCGACCGAGGATCCCGCGGTAAATCTAGTGGAAGCACTGCGCCGGCGGGAGCCTGCGGCCACCGAGACACTGATCGCGATGTACGGAGATCGGACCTACCGCCTGGCGATCCGTATCATGGGCAACCGCTCGGATGCCGAGGAGGTCGTCCAGGACGCCTTCTGGACCGTGGTCCGAACGATCGACACGTTCAGAGGCGATGCGGCTTAGGCTCCTGGCTCTATCGAATCACCGCAAACTGCGCGTACACGAAACTTCGCGTCCGGCGTGCGCGGCATCACGCAAGCTCGTTCGACGAAGTTTCGGCGACGGTCGACGAGGATCCCCCGTCCGTTCACGACTGGTCCGCGAAGGTCGAGGATCCGGCGCTTCAAGTCGAGCTGAGAAGGGTGTTGACGGTCGCCCTCGACACCCTGCCGGAAGACCACCGAGCGATCGTGGTGTTACGCGACGTCGAGGGCCTGTCGCCGGAGGAGGTCAGCCAGATCACGGGGCTGAGTATCCCTGCCGTGAAGACTCGAACGCACCGTGCGCGGCTGGTGCTACGCAAGTGGCTCGGCGAGTACTTCTCGGATCGGCCGATGTCACTCCCGGCTTCACCCGCAGCGTCTTCGTCCTCGCCGCGCCGCCAACGGTCGAGCGCGTCGAAGCGGGCGGGGCGACGGTCCGGACGGGCAAAGGCCCTTCTGGCCTGACTTCGTTAGTCCCGCGCCATCCGCCTGACGCTTCCTCGTTGACGGCTGAGGGCCGTCGCCGGGGCTCGAGAGGCGCCATCCAGCGGGTGAGTCGTTCGGAACTCTTCCGCGGCTAACACGCGCACCACGCGCCCTTGAGCGTCGAGAATGGTCACGGGCGCGATGGGTTCGTCGTCCGAGCGAAATCGAACGTGTTCCAGGATCTCTTTCATGAGTCATACCTCCCGTCCAGTAAGCGAGCCACCGAGGCCCATGTGCCGCTGCCACAAACCGGACACGGACCGCTGCCGATTTCGAAACACGTCTCGCAGTCGAGACACAGCGCGATTCGACGCAGTGGTAGATGTAGCGTCCTGAGTGTTTCTCTGCCGTTCATGAGCTTCACGTCATTTGGACGCTTCGACCATGGCACTCGGTGCTTGCTGGTCAGGCGACAAGCGCCGCAGGCCGTGCGAGATCATCACTCGGCTCTGTCTATGGGTCAGCCTGAGACAGGCGACGACGATCGCGCTCAGCGGGACTAGTGACCTTGGCAGCCCTTCGTTGAGACGACCGGAACCAGGCGCACGTTTCGTGTCGTAGGAAGTTGTCGGAGCCAACCCTTGCGTCCCGTTCGATTCACGCATCGGTTCAAGGTGAACCACCGCGGGATCTGATCGGGATGCTGAAGCCCCGGGTCAGTTCCAGGGTTTCATCTTGGACCCGAAGCCGCCAATTCGGTCGACACCGATACGCACGACTAGCCGCTTTTCCCCAGGCTGAGGGAACGGATACTTGTCCGCCCCGAGAAATCGCTTGGCGAGCTTGTCGATATGATCGTCGGCGCCGGCCTCGGTGACGCGGCCCTTGCCGTAGAACACGGCGTGCGCCTGTGGATCGTTGCGATCTTGCACGGAGACGATGATACGTGGATCGCGACCCAGGTTCTGAGACTTGCGCCGCCCCTCCGATGTGTTGAAAGAGGACTTCGTCACCTTCGACGTCCATCCACACCATCGTGAGCTGTACGCTTCCCTCGTCGTTGTAGGTCACGACGTGTCCGTAGGCCTTGTCCTGAAGGAGTTTCTTCACGGATTGGGGTAATGGAATCGGCATGATCGAGCTCCTTTCCGCGTGCCGGGATGGAAAACGATTACCTAGCTCTGATTAAACCACCGGGGGCTAGAGGTGGCGGCAGGCCCAACCGAGCAGAGCGACTTCGGTGTCGCCGCTGCCGCACCATCTGCCCTTCTACCGGCATCACAAGGATGTCTGAAAGGAGTGCGCGATGAATCGAGGGTGTGTGGTGAGCCTGGCGGCGGGGCTGGTGATCGCGGGAGCGGCGATAGGCAACGTCGCGATGCGGACGCGGGCAGCGGAGGGGGCCGATCCACGCGCCTCCAGCTACATGCAGGTCACCGAGGAGGACTTCCGCACGGTGCTCGCCCGCATGCGCGCCGCGAAGGCAGGCATCGAGAAGCGCCAGCAGGACTTGCTCGTCGCGCGCTACGACCTCGCGGATCGGCCGGTGGTCGGTACGACCATGAGCCGGGGCAAGCCCGTCCAGGGCGGCGTTCGGGTGAAGCTGCCGACGGGGGTCACGTGGGACGCGCTCGCGAAGGCGAGCGCCGACGAGATCCAGCAGCGCGGCGCCTTCCCACAGGGCTTTATGCCGCTACCGCACCCCAATCATCCCGAGGGCGGCATGGTTTTTCCGAAGTTCCTGATCGACGAGACCCGCCGGCAGACGGGGCGCGATCTGACCCGCTTCGACCTCGACTTCGACCTTCCCGATCGGTTCCTGCCGGAGTTTCCGTCGCCGGTTTACCTGACGACGCGACCAGACCTGGGGGACGTGTCGCGGGGTCAGCTGGTGACGATCAGCAACTATTACGAGTTGTTCAACGGCATCTTGAATCCCAAACAGCTCGAGGGGCTGCGGCTCCTGGTGACGCCGTTCCCGCAGCAGCAATTCAATGCCACCGCGGATCGCCGTAGCGAGCAGCCCAGCCTCGGGGTCGCCTGCTTCGATTGCCATCAGAACGGGAATACCAACGGCGCCACCCACCTGGTCGGCGATATCCGCCCGCAGGAATTCCGTCATCGCATCGAGACACCGTCGCTCCGCGGGGTGAACATCCAGCGCCTCTTCGGCTCGCAGCGGGCGTTGAAGACCGTCGAGGACTTTACCGAGTTCGAGCAGCGCGCCGCCTACTTCGACGGCGATCCCGTGATCGCGACCAAGAAAGGCGTGAACGTCCTGGAACGGGGAAGCCAGGTCCACTTCATGGGAGAGTTCCAGGAGATCCTCGATTTCCCGCCCGCACCGAAGCTCGACGTGCTCGGCAAGCTCGACCCCAAGAAGGCCACTACAGCCGAGCTACGCGGGCAGACGTTGTTCTTCGGCAAAGGGCAGTGCGCGACGTGCCACGTGCCGCCGTACTACACGGACAACTCGATGCACAACCTGCGCGCGGAACGCTTCTACAAGCCTCAGATGATCAACGGCATGATGGCTGCCGCCGACGGGCCCATCAAGACCTTCCCGCTCCGCGGTATCAAGGACACGCCGCCGTACCTGCATGACGGTCGTCTACTGACTCTCGACGACACAGTCGAGTTCTTCAACCTGATCCTCGGGACGCAGCTGACCGCGGACGAGAAGCAGGACCTCGTGGTGTTCCTACGCGCGCTCTAGCCGCGACGACGCCGGTGTGGGCGGTTCAGAGCGGGTTTGGACCGACGATTTCCCACTGGTAGCGCTCGCGGAGCTGCTTGCGTTCGTCGTCGTTGATCGGGCGGTGGTTCAAGAGCTGTACCTAGGGCGAAAGATGATACCGGTGCCGGGCTGCCCGTGGCGGAGTACCGATAATGAGCCTTTATGTCTCCTACGCTCTACGTTCGACTCGTCGCGCAGCCCGCGCGTGCGCTGATCGAGCTGGACGATTCGGTTGCCCGCACGCACTCCGTAAAGACGCCGGGGGCAGCGCGCCGGCGCTGCCCCCGGCGTCGTCAACGCGCGAAGATCAATGCGCCAGCGGATCCGGCCTCACCTGGATGTGCACGGCGCGGGGCTTGCTGCCCTTGCCGCCTTCCATCAGCCACGGCGTGCGGTCGCCGCTGCTGCTCCATAGCCCACGGCCCTTCCAGCCGGCGTTCGGATCGTCGATGCGCCCGTCCAGACCCTTGGCGTAGAAGCCCATCGGGTAGGGTACGCGCATCAGGATCATCTTCCCGTCCTTGAAGGCCACGAAGCCGTCCTGGAGGTTCGCGGTCGAGATCGGCACGTTGTCGCCCAGGCCGGCCGTGTTGTGGTGATCGACCCAGGTGTAATAGCTGGCCTCGGCGCTGGTGTTCTCGAAGCCGTCGAAGCCCGGGCCAGGGTACTTGTGGAACGCGAAGCCTTCGGGGCAGTGATCGCCGGTCGCCTGCGGGCCGTTGAGCGGCGCCTTGCACTTGCGCCGGTCGAAGCTGATCAGCGAGCCGTTGGAGCCCGAGCCCCACAGGACGCCGTCCTTGTCGATGTCGCCGCCGCGCACCCCGAGGCCTTCCTTCGGAACGGCGTAGAACTCCGAGAGCTTGGTCTTGGGGTCGAAGCGCACGAAGCCGGGGCGACCGACGAACACGTTGAAGGTGTACCAGACCGAACCGTCGGTCGGATGCGGCATCACGGCATAGGGACCGGAACCAGCGATGCGCACGTCCTTGCCCGCCTCGGCCGGCTTGTCCGGCTCGGTCCATTCGTCGACCTTGCCGTTACCGTTGGTGTCGAGCACCCACGGTGCCCAACCCTGCGCCCTGGCGGCGTCGCCGGTCTCGTCCCACACCTTGGTGTTGACCCAGCCGGCAACCGGGCCGCTGCCTGACAGCCACAGCGTGTCGTCAGCGTCATAGGCGAACTGGGGGTGGTGGGTGCCGAAACAGGTGTCGATGAAGCTGTACTTCATCGTCTTCGGATCGAGCATCGACACCTGGCGTCCCGAGCGGTCGAGCGGGAACACCTTGGCCGAGGGATGCTCCGAGCCTTTCTTGCAGAAGGCCGGATTCTCGATGCCGCGCACGGCCGCGGCGAACCACACCCGGCCCTTCTTGTCGAACATGCCGTTGTGGTTGTTGGCCCGCTGGCTCCAGATCTTCTCCTCGCCCCAGTACGCCGAGGGCAGCATCGGCTTCGCGGCGGCCGAGGCATGGAAGGGAGGCCCGAACGATTCGGGGGCACTCGGATCCGCGACCGGCATCTTGAAGAACGTCACCTTGTTCGTCTTGGGATCCAGGATCGCCATGTTGTCGGTCGCGTACTCGGGCGACCCATAGAGCGCGCCGTAGGCGTTGACGGTCGGGTAGCGCCGATCCGAGGAGACCAGGTCGTGCAGATAGTGCTTGTCGGTACTCCACTCCCACGAGGTGATGACGATGTTGCGCTCGACACCCTGCGGTCGCGGCGGCTTGTGCTTGGGCAACTCGCCCCTGGCCACGCGATCGGTCCAGTCGCCGAAATACTTGAACGGCACGCCGCCGAGTTGCACGGCGAGCCGGTTCATCATCAATTCGCCCGTCTGGCCGGAGGCGACGCGGCGCCCCCACGCTTCCGCCCCGGACTTGAATTGGCCGAACGCGGCCGGGATCGTGCGCGTCGATTCCTGACCGAGCTGATGGCAGCCGATGCAGTCGGTGTTGTTCATCCGGCGGCGCCAGAGTTCCTGAGTGACGTCCTTGGGGATATCCGTCGTGCCGCCGAAATCCTGCGCCGGCGGAATCTTCATCATCGTGTACCAGTAGATCGCCGGATAGTATCTCGCCGCCGTGGCGGCGTCCGGCGCCGTGACCGCGCGGAGATTGAGCTGCTTCCCGGGCTGGCTGTCGATCTTCGGCGAATCCACCAACCCGTAACCGCGCACCCATACCCGATATCTCGCCTTCGGGAGGTCGGGGATGACGTAGCGCCCCTGGTCATCGGTGACGACCATCTTGGCGAACTTGGTGGGAAGGTCCGTGGTCTCCGCGATCACCCAGACTCCGGCCTCCGGTCCATTCGGACTCGTCACCACGCCGCCGATGTCGTCGGCGTCGATGGCGACCGCGCCGCTCCCGGCTTGCTGGGCGCCTAGCGTGACGACGGAGCCGGCCCACACCAGGGCGATCGCGATCGCAACCATCCCGAGGTACACCACGTGTTTTGGCTTCATGGCATCGCTCCTTCGTCCGTTTGGCCAGTCGGCCCTCAGGAGGATCGGCAGTGGAATCTTGAGCCCGAGCAGCACCGTGGTGGGATCATAGTGTGCAGCTTCACGCATCCGCAATAGTCGGTGATAGTCTCGTCGAAGAATGACCCGGCGGCAGGTCTCCCTGGCTCACCTGACCGTGCTGGACACGACGCCACCCGAGCTCGTCGCGGCGGCCGCGGCCGCGGGATTCCGGACCATCGGGATCCGGCTCACCGCCACGCCGAGCGTGGGCGTTCCTCCGTACGACATCCTGCACGAGGGCCCGCTGCTCCGGGAGACGTTGCGCCGGTTGGCGGATACCGGAGTGTCCGTGCTCGACACGGAATTCTTGCGCTTCGAGCCCGAGCAGCCGGTCGGCATCCCGGAGGGTTTCCTCGAGGTCTCGGCCCGGCTCGGCGCGCGCAACGTGCTCGTCATGAGCGCCGAGCCCGACGAAGCGCGGACGATCGAGCGGTTCTGCGAGCTCTGTGACCGCGCGGCCGCGTACGGCCTTCACGTCTGTCTGGAGTTCGCGATCTACACGGGGGTCCGGACGCTCGCCCACGCCGCCCAGGTCGTGGCCCGCTCGAAGCGGCCGAACGCGTCGGTCCTCATCGACGCCTTGCACTTCAGCCGCTCCGGCGGAATTCCGGCGCACATCGCGCAGGTCGATCCGTCGCTCGTGCGCTATGCACAGATCTGCGACGCGTCTTCAGACATGCCGGGGCCCGGCGACACGCCCGCGCTCATCCGCGAGGCGCGCACGGGTCGGCTCCTTCCCGGTGAGGGCGCGTTGCCGCTGAGGGACCTGGTGGCGGCGTTGCCCGCCACCGCGCCGCTGGCGGTGGAGGCGCCGTGCCGCGCGCTCGCGGATCTCTCGCCCGTCGAGCGCGCGAAGCGTGCGTATCAGGCGCTCTCGGCCCTGCTCACTTGAAGCTCATCAGACGATCGAGCGATTGCTCGAGGCAGCCTTTGATCTCGTCGCGGCACGCCCGGTAACGATCCTCGCCCTGGCCGACGGGATCGTGGATGTCTCCCGGTGTCCCGGCGAATTCCTTGAGCGTGAAGATCGGGCGGCCGCGCGCCTCCGCGAATCCATCCAGGATGCGCTTCTGGTCGGCGGTCATGGTGAGGATCAGGTCGGCCTCGGCGATGATCTCGCGGTGCTGCCGCAGGTTGGTCGAGGTGAACTCGTACTCGCCGAGGCGGATGCCGTGCTCCCTCAAGACGATGCGGGCGTCGAGTGACGCGATCATGCCGTCACGCGCGTACATCGCGACACCACCGGAGCGCACCCGGATCTGGTGATGGCCGTTGCGCTCGGCCAGCATGCGCTCCAGGAGCACGTGGGCCATCACGCTGCGGCACGTATTGGCGTGGCAGACCAGGAGGACGGTGGTCACCGCTCCTCCCGCGCCGACTGCCAGAAGCGGACGCCACCGCCGAGGTCGTTCCACTCGGCCTCCGGCCGCGTGCCGAGTGTCTTGCCGAAGTTGGTGCCCGGAGGCGGCTGCAGCGCGGAGCCGAGCGTGGTCGGAAACAGCTTGACCAGCTCCTCGGGCGTGAGGCGACGGTCGGCCTCCAGACGGCGCACGGCCTGTGGCTGGGCCATCAGCGTGTAGCCGTAGCCGAACGAGTGGAATGCCTGGCCGGTGACTCCGGCCGCGGCGTCGCTGGCGAGGAACACGACCAGCGGCGCGACGTTGTCGGGATCGCGCTCGGTGCCCGCCGCCGCCTCGCTCGGCCACTTGCCCGTCTGCTCGAAGAACTCGCGTCCGCGGGGCGTGGAGTCGATCATGCGTGTCGCGCCGCTCGGCAAGATCGCGTTCGCGGTCACGCCGTACTTGGCCATGGCGTTGGAGGTCGACCAGGTGAGCCCGAGGATGCCGGCCTTGGCGGCCGCGTAGTTGGGCTGGCCGGGCGCGCCCAGCGCCGACACCGACGACATGTTCACGATCCGCCCGGTCTTCTGCTCGCGCATGGCGACCGACGCGGCCCGGTTCGTGTTGAACGCGCCCTTGAGGTGGACGTCGAGCACGGCGTCCCATTCGGTGTCGGTCATGTTGAAGATCATCCGATCGCGGAGGATGCCGGCGACGTGCACGAGGATGTCGAGCCGGCCCCAGGTATCGACGACCTGGCGGACCATCGCGCTCGCGTCGTCCGGCTCGGCCACCGAGCCGAAGTTGGCGGCCGCGCTGCCGCCCTCCTTCACGATCTCGTCGGCGAGCTGAGCGGCCGGTTGCTTGTCCGTGCCCTCGCCACTCAAGCTGACGCCGAGGTCGTTGACGACGACCTTGGCTCCCGCTTTCGCTAGCGCCAGCGCGATGCCCCGGCCGATGCCCCGGCCGGCTCCCGTCACCAATGCGGTCTTGCCTGCAAGCATGCTCATGTTCGCTCCAGAGAGAGGATTCACTGCCAGGCCCAGACGGGCTGCTCGAAGTGGTCGACGCGCGTGGGTCGGCCGTGCATGACGACCTCGCGCATCTGGTAGATGACCGCTGCCGTCGGGGCGTGAATCAAGCGCGAGAGCAGCGGGAGCTGGATCACCGGCCGGTCGCTCTCGGGGATGCTGACGAGGGTGGGAATGCCCGGAGCTTCCAGATCGCTGAGCGGCACCAGGTGCAGGCTCGCTACTTCGTCGGGATTCGGTTGAAGCTCGACGGCGGCGCCCGCCCACACGACGACCGGGGTGATGACGAAGCCGGACCGGCTGCGATAGTCGTCGAGCAGGCCCAGCACGGCGTCCTCACCCAGTCCCAGCCCGACTTCTTCGCGCAGCTCGCGCAGCGCCGCGCCCGGCGCGGTCTCGCCGGGGTTCACGCGGCCGCCCGGCAGCGCCCACTGGCTCGTGTGCGTGCGCAGGGAGGCCGCCCGGCGGGTGAGGAGAAAGCACGCGCGCCCCGCGTCGTCGGGCAGCAGGACCACCGCGACGGCGGCGGGTCGGTGGCCGTCGATCGCCGCGGAACGCCGGTCGAAGGCACGGACGTTGGCGAGCGCGCGCTGGTGGAGCGTCTCGTCGAATCGCACGGGGTCCGGGCCCATCGCCGCTGGCCATTGTAGACGCCTTCGGCCCCTGTGCGACAATGCGCGTGCTCACCACGCATGGCCAAGCACATCGACGTGCTGCTCCTCGTCAACGCGATGATGGGGCAGCTCATCTCCGGCGTGGCCACCCGGATCTTCATCGTGTCGCTGCCCACGATCGCGGCGGCGCTGAACGCCGACATCCTGTCCGTGTCGTGGGCGCTGATCTCCTACCAGCTCGCGGGCATTTGTCTGTCGGTGGTCTTCGGCCGGCTCGGCGACATCCACGGGCGCTACCCGATCTACGGCGCCGGCTTCGTCATCATGACGATCACCTCGTTCCTCTGCGGCGTGGCGCCCAGCGTGGGCTGGCTCATCGTCTTCCGGTTGGTGCAGGGGATCGGCGCGGCGATGATCGCCTCCGCGGCGCGCGTGCTGGCCATGGAGGCGATGCCGGAGGGCGCCGAGGGCCGGGCCAACGGGTTCATGACGATGTCGTTCCACGGCGGCCTGCTGCTCGGCCCGCCGCTCGGCGGGCTGGTGATCGACCTGCTGAACTGGCGCTGGATCTTCTTCCTCCTCGTTCCCTTCGGCGTCGCGGGGATCGTCTTGACGGCGATGCGGGCGCGCGGCCGGCGCGTGGCTCCGAGCGGACGCCCGCCTGCGGTCGACTACGTCGGGGCGACGCTGCTGGTCGTGCTCACGATGGCCCTCACGCTGCTCGTCGACCGGCGCAGCGCGGAGGCGATCGGGGTGGGACAGACGAGCGTCATGACCGTTGTCTTCGGCCTCACGCTGGTCGGATTCCTCGTCCACGAGCGACGGGCCGTCAATCCCGTGGTGAACCTCGCGCTGTTCAGGATCCGGATGTTCGCCTTCAGCGTCCTCAGCCT